>CAYSNA010000039.1:13628-20340 GCA_964432185.1 uncultured Cytophagia bacterium | reverse complement strand
TCTTCCGGCCAATCCGCATCATAAAGAATACCGTCAGAATCGATTTCAACAAAGAGAGATTCGTCGTTATATTTTGACATCAACTCTTTTGCCGTTGCAGTCGGAGGCATGGTTAATATGTCATCAAAAACTTGGGCTGAATAAAGAAGTGGATGCCCCGATTTTCCATGAAACGACGGACGAATAATCGCGGCTGGAGATGCATTAAAGCTGTGAACTAGACTTGTGATCCACTCCGATTTGACCTGCGGTTGATCCCCCAGACAGACCACCACACCAGAGCAGTTTTCAGAGAGCGATTTTATTCCACATTGTAAAGACGAGAATTGACCGTTCGGGTAATTTTCATTGATCACAAACTGCCCAATTGCGCCGGATTCGTTTTTGATCTTTTCTGCTTGAAATCCAACAACAATGGAAATAGTGGTGATGCCGCTTGATGTGATCTCGTATGTTATTCGCTGCAAAAACGTCAAGCCATTTATTTTGATGAGCGGTTTTAATTGACCCATGCGCCGAGATTCGCCGGCGGCGAGAATAATGGCTTCAATCATGTTACATTTTCAAACTGAGTGATGAAACGTTTGCGCCGTTTCGGATGGCAATCATTTCCGCGGCAATGGCGACGGCAATTTCTTCAGGCGTGTTGGCGCCGATATCCAGGCCAATCGGCGAATGGATGTTGCCAATGATTTCTTCGGAAATCCCTTTTTCTCTAATGATGTTGAACGACTTGGCCACTTTGGTTTTGCTGCCGATCATACCAAGATAGGCAAACGGATGCTTCACGCACTCCTCAAGAATGTCCTGATCATGCACATGTTTATAGGTGACAATGACGATGTAGGCCTGATGGAAATTCAATCCCGCAAATGAATCCGTATAATTTTTACAAATTACCGATTGCGCCGCTGGAAAACGTTCGGTGGTGGCAAACTCGGGGCGGTCGTCGATGATGGTGACGCTAAAATTCAGCATCTCGGCAATTTTTGACAGAGCCAGGCCAATATGCCCGGCGCCAAAAATGATCAATTGCGGGCCGGGTAAAATCGGTTCCATAAAAACGGACATGCGACCGCCGCACTGCATCTTCAGTTCTGATAAATCAAAATGACAAACCTTGGCTTCACCGGTTTCGAAAACACCTCGGGCTTCTTCGAGCGCCGCTTTTTCAATCGCGCCGCCACCGATGGTGCCGTCAGTTGTGCCGTTCTGCCACAAGATCATCTTGGCGCCAATCTCTCGCGGTGATGATCCCTTTACATCAATCACCGAAAGCAAAACCAGCGGCGTGCCGCTTTTTTTGGCGTTCACCACTTTTTCAAGAATATCCATAATGTCCTCATATCAATGTGAATGGCTTCAATGTTCGAATCTTTTCACTTTTTTGCAACAGAAAATGTAATTTTTTCATGCTGAAACCTTTATTGATGTTTAATCAGACCTTAACCACACCTTAATATTACAAGTGTTTATTGGTGTGTCAAAAAAAATAATTGAAAGGATAGTATTTTGGCATATGTATTTGTAGACGACAAGTTCCCGGAAGTTGAAGAGTATGAAACAAACTATTACTACTTTAATGAAAGGGAGCCGGGCGCTCTGAAAAAAATGATGCAGAAATGTATCGACAAGGCAAAAACGCCAAAAGAAAAAGGGTACGAGTTTTTGACTGATGAAAGTAATCACTTTAGTTTTGCTTGATATACAATGTTGAGTTGACCAAGGCGGAGACCTCTCCGCCTTTTTTTATGTGCCCCGCACAAACTGCTTGATTTTCTCTCGTGAATTCGGTATCATTGCCGTTCAAAATTCAATAAAAACATAGTTCTGATGACAAGAAAAACAAAACAGGTTATGGTCGGTACTGTACCAATTGGCGGTGACGCTGCCGTATCGGTACAGTCCATGACCAACACAGACACACGGGATATTCCGGCAACAATGGCGCAAATCCATCGCCTTGAGGCGGCCGGTTGCCAGATTATTCGGCTGGCGGTGCCTTCCCGAGAGGCGGTGACGGCTTTTGCCGAGATAAAAAAGAACAGTAGTGCGCCGCTGGTCGCGGATATTCATTTCAAGTATGAATTAGCGTTGGCCGCGCTGGATGCCGGAGCGGATAAAATACGCATCAATCCCGGCAACATTGGAACACCCGAGAACGTTGAGCAGGTTGTTAAGAAAGCGGTCAATTATAAAATCCCGATCCGGGTCGGCGTTAATTCCGGATCAATTGAAAAAGATATTCTGCAAAAGGAGGGAGGGCCAACCACAACAGCGCTGGTTCAAAGTGCCTTGCGAAACGTTGATCTGTGCCGTGAATTTGGCGCGAAAGACATCGTCCTCTCGCTCAAATCCTCAGATGTCTGGCAGACGATTCAAGCCTATCGTCTGGTTTCACAAAAAACGGATGTCCCGCTGCATATCGGCGTGACCGAAGCCGGGACCGTGCGCTCCGGGACGATCAAATCGGCCGTTGGCCTGGGCGTGTTGCTGGCGGACGGCATTGGCGATACCTTGCGTGTTTCCCTCACGGGCGACCCTGTTGAAGAGGTGTATGTAGGCTACCAGATATTAAAAAGTTTGAATTTGAGCCGGCGTGGCGTCAATTTGATATCCTGTCCAACCTGCAGCCGCACCCAGGTGGATCTGATCTCAATTGCCGAAGAAGTGGAAAAACGGCTTGCCGGGATTACCGTACCGATCTCGGTGGCGGTCATGGGCTGCGTCGTCAACGGACCAGGTGAAGCGCGTCATGTTGACATTGGCGTGGCCTGCGGCAAAGGCAGCGCAACGCTGTTCAAAAAAGGGCAGATCGTACGAAAACTTGCCGAAGCTGATATTGTTGAGGAACTGGTGCGCGAAGTTTTCGCCATGATCGATGCACCGGAAACAGAATAGAGAGCCAGGTGAAAAAATACGATTGTGTCGGGCTGGGAATCATTGTACTCGATCATCTCATTGGCGTGATGCGCTATCCCGAATCGAACAGTAAAAATATCATCAATTCGCACGCGCTGCAAGGTGGCGGTCCGGTTCCAACGGCACTGGCTGTGCTCGGCTCGCTTGGCAAATCCACAAGACTCATCGCCAAGCTGGACGATGATTACCAAGCCGATTTTCTCGTGCGTGAGCTGCACGACTTTCATGTTGAAACGGATTACATCGTACACGATGACAATATCAATACGCCGGAAGCTTTTATCGTCATCGATGAACGCAACGGTGATCGAACCGTGCTTTTGAACCGTTGCAAAGAAGCGGATTTGACGCCAAACGATGTTCCCATCAATGTGATCAAAAATAGTGCCTTTTTACATCTCGATGGTCACGAAACCGAGGCCGCTCTTTGTGCGGCGCAGGCGGCGAAGGAATATGGTGTCCGCGTTTCAATCGATATTGGCAGCGATCGTTTCATCCCAGAAGAACTGCTTCAGTGTGTCGATGTTGCGATCGTCAGCGAGAGCTTTGCCAATGCCCAGCTTGTGAAAAATAATCCTCTGAAAAGTGCCGAAAAATTGTTAAGTTTTGGACCGAAAATATCCGGTGTGACGTGCGGCGAGCGCGGCTGTTATTTTGCAAATCATAACGAATCATTTCATCAGCCGGCCTTTCACGTCAACGTTATTGACTCAACCGGCGCCGGTGATGTTTTCCACGGCGCATCGCTGTACGCATTGTTGAACAATTTTTCCCCGCGTCAAACAGCCGTTTTTGCATCCGCAACAGCGGCTTTGGCCTGCACAAAAATTGGCGGCAAAAGCGGAATTCCTTCGCTGGATGACATTATTCGATTTATGCAAAAAAATAATATCGATACAGATTTTATAAATGGAGGTTAATATGAAATTGAGCAACCTTTTTCTGCTAGGTGCTGTGGTGATGGTTTTTGCTCAACTCTCGGATGTTGCGGCACAAACGCAGGTCTATGTCAACGTGCCGGAAGAAAATATACGCGTAGCGCCCAATGGCCGCAAAATTGGCTCGCTTCTCGAAGAAACAGAAATGATTGCCATTGCAGAAAAAGATAACTGGGTCCAGGTACAATTGACCGGTTGGATTTGGAAATCCTCCATTTCCACCGTCAAAATGACCATCAAGGGTGATTATCGAGCTTTGCACATTATGGTTAAAACGCGGCCGGAAGCCGAAGAGCTTTTAAAGCAGATTGCCGCCGGGGAAGATTTTCGCAAATTAGCCGCGACCAAATCGATTGCGCCGAGCGCGGCTATCGGCGGTGATCTTGGTTATTTCAATAAAGGTGATTTTAACCCCGTTTTCGAAAATGCCATCATCGCACTCAAGGTTGATGAGGTGAGCAAAATTATCGAAGCCGGCGGCAATTTTAATATTTTTAAGCGGATTAAATAGTTCCAGATTCTGACGTGTCTCAACGCATTCTCATTGCCGTTCCGGTTTATAATGAAGCGCAATTTATCGGCAGGGTTCTTGATCAACTTTCCGCGGCTGCGCCGAATATTCCTATATTAGTCGTAAATGACGGCTCAACCGATGGCACGGCAAGCGTTATTCAACACTATAATGTTCAATACATTGAACATAAAAAAAACTGTGGAAAAGGCGAGGCGATTCAAACCGCCTTTTCTTTTGCGCGGCACAATAAATACGATTGGATCATTTTTCTCGATGGTGATGGACAACATCCGCCGCGCCATATCTCGCATTTTATCGATGAAATCAGGCGTAACCGGGCGGATGTTGTGCTCGGAAATCGCCGGATTCGATCGGTCAACATGCCGTTCCATCGTTTATTGAGCAACGGCATTACATCAATTTTAATTTCCTTGTGTGCCGGTCAACGAATATACGACAGCCAGTGCGGTTACCGAGCCGTGCGTGTGGCAAAAATGCGCGGTATCTGTTTTACCTCGAGCGGATTTCAGGTCGAATCCGAGATGCTGCTGAAACTGGGCAAAACAGGCGCCTTGTTTACGCACGTGCCGATTGAAACGGTGTATGGCGACGAATCGAGTTCCATCCATCTGGTGGCGGATACGCTTAAATTTATCAAATTGATTTTATCTAGTTTTTGGTGGTGATTATGGGTGCTATTGAAAATACGGTTGACAACAAAATGACAAAGAAAAATATTGTCAGGAAGTTATATGATTGGGTGCTCGGCTGGGCCGAAACACCATACGGCGGCCTGGCGCTTTTTATCCTGGCCTTTGCCGAAGCGTCGTTTTTTCCGGTGCCGCCGGATCCGCTGCTCATCGCGCTCGTTTTAGGGCTGCAGGCCAAGGCGTTTCGTTTTGCGCTCAATGCTACAGTCGCTTCCGTTTTGGGCGCGTGTTTTGGTTATTTTATTGGTCATTCGCTATGGTGGGCCGGTAGCGCGGAATTTTCCGGTTTGGCGAACTGGTTCTTTGCGCACATTCCCGGTTTTACGCATGAGATCTTTTACAAAGTCCAGGCCATGTACGAGCAGTACAACTTTTGGGTTGTGTTTACGGCCGGCTTTACGCCAATTCCGTTCAAAGTTTTTACCATTGCAGCCGGCGCGTTTGATGTGAGTTTTATTATGATGGTCATTGCGTCCGTGATAAGTCGCGGCGCCCGCTTTTTTCTCGTCGCCTGGATGATCTGGAAATGGGGCGAGCCGATCAAGGGATTCATCGACAAATATTTTAATCTTTTGGCCATCGCTTTTACTGTGCTGTTGATTGGCGGATTTGTCGCGATAAAATATGTACTTTGAGCTGATTTAAACGATTTTTTTATTGCATTTCAACGTTCATTTCAATATATTTTTCGGCTCAAAAATGACGGGGTGTAGCGCAGTCCGGTTAGCGCGCTTCGTTCGGGACGAAGAAGTCGGAGGTTCGAATCCTCTCACCCCGACAGTAAAGCTGATTCACATGAATCAGCTTTTTTTGTTTATTGCCAAACAAATCCTCAAATCCCGTTTGCTAAATTTAAATTATTGCCTATATTCCAACCGCACGCGGCACGAGGTTCCCATGAAAGTCAAAAAACATCAACAGCAATCATTTCAACACGATTTAAAGCTGCTAAGCGTTACGATCGCTGCGCTGGCTCTGCTTTTCGGACTGTACCTGGTCGGCATTGGCATCAGCGCTATGGCAACCATTATGACGTTTTTTGCATTTTTGCTGTTTGTTTCTCCCTACATTCTGCTTGGCAGCCCGGCAGTCGTCAAAGTGCTAAGGACGAATGCGCAAGGCCAAAAGTCCATGTTGAACATGCTTGGAATGACATTTCTTTTTTTTATTCTAACCCATATTTTTGCTCTTTTAACGAATCAGTTCACAACACAATTTGCCCTTTTTTCGCTGCTCTGGC
The DNA here is from genome assembly GCA_964432185.1 of uncultured Cytophagia bacterium. Classification (GTDB taxonomy): domain Bacteria; phylum Zhuqueibacterota; class Zhuqueibacteria; order Residuimicrobiales; family Krinioviventaceae; genus Kriniovivens. The sequence continues at coordinate 14,016 of CAYSNA010000039.1, read as the reverse complement.
TTGTACTCATTTGTGCTGTCATTTTTTTCAAACAGCAACTCAAAACACCGGATGCATTTGATTATCTGCTCATCCTCCTTTTGTGGCTGCCGTTCGAATTTGGTTTGCTCGGTCAGATCACCATTCCGGCCGTACAGAGCGTCACCAATCCGCTTATGCTGATCGGCCTGCTGATCCTGTTATATGTTTACCTGGTGATGAACGATTTTAGCATCGGCTATACTTTCCGCCTCAAGGCCGAAGAGTACCGAGTGATCATCCTCGACTTTGTGGTGTTTTTTCTTGTCGCGCTCATTTTAGGGATGTTGACCAGGTTCACCTCGATCGCGTCGCATATGCCGTCATTCAAAGAACTGATCATTCAAATCGGCTTTATTTTTTTCCTCGT
>CAYSNA010000039.1:10465-13618 GCA_964432185.1 uncultured Cytophagia bacterium | reverse complement strand
TCTGAAGAGCTGTTCTTTCGAGGCATCCTTTTCACATTGCTAAAAAAGCAATTCAAAGGACAAAAACGCGCTGTTGGCAAAGCCATGCTTATTTCGTCGCTGCTGTTTGGAATGGCATATGCTAATAATCCGATTGGCCCGGTCATCAAACTCGATATCGGCGCAGCGATTTTATCTCTTCCCTGGGCGTTAATGCTCATCTCAACGGTAGCCGGACTTTTTTACAGTTTTGTTTTCATTCGAACCCAAAAAGTAACGGCCGCAGCCGTCTTTCATCTTTTGGTAAATTGGGTCTATTTTGCCTTTTTTAATTGATGCTATTGAACCAGTTTTAAATTCGGAACTCTTATGGAAAACCTGATCAACGGTGGTCGCCCCAAAGTGATGCTCTGGGGCATCGGCTCCTACGCGGCCTCGGCCATGCGAACGCTGGCGGAAAACGGCGCAGAGGTTTGTTGTTATCTCACGCGCAATTATGGCGATTACGGGCCGTCGCTGTACGGCGAAACATTTCATTTCAAAAATTATCCCAATCCCTGTCCATTGATCCAGGAGAAAGAAATTGATCTGGTCATCCCCATGTCCATCAATTGGCATGAAGCGGAGTGGAAGGATGAATTCCTGGCCATGGATGTGCCAATCCTTTCTCCAAGTGGACTTGGTATGCGTTTGGAACGTGACCGTGATTTTGGCCGAATTTTAGCTGAAAAGTATGGTGTACCGGTCCCACAGGCGCATGTGGCGAAAAACCGTATTGAAGCTTTGGACTATGTTCGAAATAATCCCAAACCTTATGTCATCAAAAATCCGCTGTGCGCGCCGGGTTCGCCGGTGCATACTATCGTCACCGAAACGGTTGAAGATACCTTTGCCTGGCTCGAGCAGGTCAATTATGCCGAAGGCGTTTTTTTGCAGGAGTACATGGGGCGTCGCGAAGCCGGACACATTGCCTTTGTCAGTAATGGCGAGATTTACCCGCTCGTCACCAATCAGGAATATAAACGTGCTTTTGATGGCAACATGGGTCCGGTGGCCGGCGCGCCGCTTGGCGGTCTGGTTGAGGTTGATCTCGACGATAAATATAATATTGTGAAAGATACTTTGACGCCCCTGCTGCCATGGTTCAAAGAAACCGGATTTCACGGGCCGGTGCAATCCACATCTGTTATAAGAGACGGCAAATGGCATATGATCGAATACAATGTCCGCACCGGCATCACCACCGGCCCGGCGCTCTGCCGCATGCTGGAAAATCCGGTAGAGACATTTCTGGCTGTCGGTCACAATCGACCGCTGAACATCAAGTTCAAAAAAGGCTTGGAATACGCCGCCACCATTACCCTGGCCGGCTGGGGCTATCCGTACATCAAAATGGAAGGTCCATCTCTAACCGTTCAACTCGATGAAGAACCAACATGCGATATCTGGTGGAACGAGGTGGTCTCTGACAAAAAAGGCCGCATGCTGATGTCCGGGCATCGCGTGGCGGATATCGTCGCGGTGGCTGATTCCATGGAAAAAGCCATTGCCATAGCCTACGAGAATATCAAAAAGATTTACTGTTTGAGTTCCTATTATCGTCTGGATATCGGCGATTCACTGTGGCCGCCCGGAGAAGAATGATCGACGATAAAATCCTAATCCTATGAAACTTTTATATTCCGAATATAAATCCGATTATTCGCACTATATTTTCCCGTACGTCATCTGGGCGTTTCCGGAAGAGGGCGAACATCCGTCGGAAATTTTCGCCAAAGGTTTTTTGCCGAGTAACCGCGAGCTCAATCGATTTTATATGTGCCGGCACACGCGCGTTGATCTCAAGCGCTACGAGCCGTCGTCGGAAAATCGTCGAATTATGCGCAAGGGCGAGGGCATCTCCTGGAGGCTTTACTCGCGGCATGAATTCGACTATACCGATCAGTGGCGCCGTTTCTGCAAATCATACGCCGATGCCAAATTCGGCCAGGATGTGATGACCTTTGAGCGACTGGACAGTTTATTTCATTCGCCGGTCTGTTCGCACATTCTCGTCTTCAAGGACGATGCGAGCGGAAAAGATATCGGCCTCGTCGTTTTTTATGTCGAAGAATCTCGTGCGGCGTTCTATTACTATTCTTTTTACGATCTCGATTATCCGAATAAGAGTCTCGGCATGTTTATGATGACGTGCTCCGTGGCTTTGTTAAAGGAACACGGTTTTGATTTTATTTATCTCGGCTCGTGCTACAGCCGGAATGCCCTGTATAAATCGCAGTTTGCCGGTTTTCAGTTCTGGAACGGTTTTAAATGGTCGGAGAATATAAAAGAGTTGAAATATTTGATCGAACGCGACGGGGGAGAGGTTGATCAACATCTGCTCGAAACTGCATTTTTTGTCGATGAATTTTATCCTGAAGGTTTGAACACGTGACCGCACGAGTTTTAATTCTACTGTTTTTCTTCACTTCGCTTTGTCTGATCGCCGGTGATACTGCCGAATTTTGCTCCATCGGCTGGTCAAAAGACAATAATTATTACGCCTTTGCCCAATATGGCGAACAGGACGGCTCCGGCTTTCCCTACGCCGAGCTTTACATTATCGATATAAAAGAAAATGACTTTGTTGCCGGCGGTGTTTTCAAGGAGCTTTGGCAAGACAATGACGATCCGGCAGCAAAAGGGCTCAATGTGTTGCTGGAGCTGCGAGTAAAAGCTGATTCTCTGTTGAATGTTTACCAAATTGACGCGGCCCATCAGGTAACGCCAATTTTTAATGCCAAAACTGATTCGACTGAAAAAGCAAAATGGCACGTTGGGGAAGACGAATTTGCGGTCGAACTTGAGCAGGAAACACGCGGCAAAACCGAGATGTTTGAAAGCGAAGCGGCCTTTGCACTCGCCTTAACACCTGGACATGAAAAATCGATTACAATCGGCAATAAAAGCCGATTTCGAAAAAATGTGTTGCGTTATGATATAAATCGCATTCTGCAAGCGCGAGACAACAAATCCATAGTTATTGTCATTCGCATGACCCAATTGGGTTTTGAAGGTCCGGATATTCGTTACATGGTGGAGACCATCAAACTTCCTTGATAGCCGCATTTACCGTTACAAATAAATTGACTATCCAAAATCAAACGAATTGCGCTGCGGCTTCTGGATAAAAAT
>CAYSNA010000039.1:0-10455 GCA_964432185.1 uncultured Cytophagia bacterium | reverse complement strand
AAAATGAAATTGTGGTGTGCCGTTTTCCTTCTTTTATGTTCCGTTGATATCGTCCTGGCTGAGCGCGCCTTTTATGTGTCCACCGATGGCGACGACGCCTGGTCCGGTACTCTGGCCGAGCCAAATGCATCAAAATCTGACGGGCCTTTTGCCAGCATTGAGCATGCACGTGATGTGCTGCAAACACTCAGCAGTTCCGGTGATATTACAGTTTACATCCGCGAAGGATTTTACTTTTTGGATCAGACGCTGACGTTCGGCCCCGAGCATTCCGGCCGCAGCGATACGCGCATCACGTACAAAAATTATAACAATGAAGATGTGACGATCAGCGGCGGATTCGAAATCACCGGCTGGCAACAACAGGGACAGTTGCTCGTCACAACCATAAATGATGTCAAGAACGGCGACCTTTATTTCAAAGAGTTATATGTAAATGAAGAGCGGCGTGATCGCGCTCGACATCCCAATAAAGGCGATTTCTTCCGCATCCACGGCAGCCTTCCCGGCCAGGAGAAAAGTTCCTTTTATTTTCACCCTGGTGATATGGATGCCTATGATAATCTTGACGATGTCAATATCGTCTTTTATCAATCCTGGTTGGGCGTGCATCTCTGGATTGATAGGCTTGATGCCGCGCAAAATGTGGTCGAATTCTCCCCACAAATGTGGTGGGAGACGGGCCATTTTGATAATCGCGCGCGCTATTACGTAGAGAATGCCTACGAACTTTTAGACGAACCGGGCGAATGGTATCTCAATCGCACTACCGGTCAGCTGTATTATTATCCAATGCCGGGGGAAACGCTGGAAAATATTCTGGTTATTGCGCCAAAAACGGATCGAGTCATTGAACTGGCCGGTCAACCAAATGAGAATAATTATGTCGAATATCTTACTTTTTCGGGATTGAAAATCAAACATGCCGACTGGATGCCGCTCAACAAGAGCAAAACCGAAGGTCAGGCGCACATCCAGTTGGATGATGCGATCATTTACGCCAGAGGCGCGTACGACTGTCACTTTATTGACTGCGAAATTTCGCTCGGCGGCGCGCACGGGTTCATTTTTACAAGCGGCAGTTCGAATAACCTGGTGCAAAAGTGCCATATTCATGCGCTCGGCGGCGGTGGTCTTTATCTCGGTGACACGAGCGGCTGGAATGCCTGCAGCACTCCGGCTCCCAGTGACGAGATTGCCGATAATACCATTGACAACTGCTTTATTCATGATCTGACGCACGTGCATCACGGCTCGGTCGGCATCTGGGTCGGCTGCAGTTCAAACAACACCATCACGTATAATGAAATTTGTGATATGGACTATACCGGCATTTCCGTTGGCTGGTGCTGGGGATACAAGAGCTCATTTCAGCAAAATAATGTTATCAACAACAATCATATCCATCATCTCGGCAACGGCGAGCTGTCGGATATGGGCGGTGTGTATACGCTCGGCGAGTCCGATGGAACGGTCGTTTCCAACAATCTCATTCATGATGTGTACGCCTACGCCTATGGCGGTTGGGGATTATACACCGACGAAGGCACGACCGACATTGTGATGGAAAATAATATCGTCTATAACGTCAAAAGTCAGGCGTTTCATCAGCATTATGGGCAGGATAATTTTATTCGCAACAACATTCTGGCGTTTTCGCACGAAGCCGGGATTGCCAGAACCCGGGACGAAGCCGGGAATTCCTTTAATTTTACCAACAATATTGTTTTGACCGACATTGGCGTACAACTCGGCGGCAGTTGGGGGGATGGCAATTTTACCATGAACAATAATCTGTACTGGGATATAATGTCGCACGATCGACTGGATTTTGATTTGGGCACTTTTAACGAATGGCAAGCCAAAGGGCATGATACTAATTCTCAGGTGGCTGATCCGTTGTTCGTTGGTGCGGAAAATTTTGATTTCACCCTTCAAGCCGGCTCCCCGGCGCTGGATCTCGGTTTTCAGCCGATTGATGTCAGCGCTATTGGACTTTATGGAGAGTCCGACTGGACCACCTTGCCGGATTTGTATGAACGTCGAACAATTTATCCCGGGGCCTGGTTTCCCAAAACGCCGTTTTTTAACATGACGGAATTTGTCGATGATTTTGAGGATACCGATATCGGCGCCTATCCCAAGTATTCCTATATCTGGGGCATTACCGGAAATTCAACCCAATCGATTTACATCACTAATCTGAAAGCGCAATCCGGCAGCCACAGCATGCGTATTGATGACAAACCGTTGTCGGTAAACAGCTATGAACCGTTTTTAAGATATTTTCCTTATTGGTTTCAAGATGGAGTGGTAACCGTCGAGTTTGACATGTACATGGAAGCCGGCACATCGCTGACGCACGAATGGCGCGACAATCAAGGCTATCCGCAAAATCGCGGCGTATCCATTGATCTCAAGCCGGACAATTTGTGGAAGGACGGCGATATTTCCGTGCGCATCCCGACGGATGGCTGGTTTCATCTCAAAATTGAATGCCCTGTCGGCGGTTTGGCTGATGGCCGATTTGACGTCACCATTACGGTTGACGGCGTATCCGTTACAAAAGATCGAGCGCTCATCAATAAAACCTGGCAGCGATTCTACGAAGCCTATTTTATCAGCACCACTAATATTGATGCCTCAATTTATATTGATAATATGAGATTTGCCTACGACCTGGCAACATCAGTTAAACAATTGGGTAAAGAAAACCTCGTGATGGATTTTCACCTTGAGCCGAATTTTCCGAATCCTTTTAATCCCACAACGACTATTTCCTATGTTGTTGCCGACGCGGACAAGAAGGTTAAACTGGCGATTTATAATTCGACTGGTCAACGCGTTAAACTGCTGGGCAATCGTCGATACAACGTCGGCCGACATACCATTCAATGGGATGGACGCGATGAGAACGGTCATCCACTCGCCAGCGGCGTTTATCTGCTGCGGATGAGCGTTGAAGATTCTGATGAGCAATGGTTGCACAAATTAATGTTGATGAAATGAAGATTACAGCCGCATGATAACAGCATAGGCGAATTTGCGTTCGCAGAACATCTTGCGGGATGTGCTGCGAATTGCGGAAAACAATAAACCGCTTGTTCAAGACTGATTAAAATCTTACATTGGCCCTTCAATTTTATAAAGGCTTTAATGGAACATCAACAAACGCAACAGCTTGAACACGCCCCCATTGGTTCACTCCTGCTCAAATTTGCCATTCCCGCTACAATCGGCACTTTCATGAATTCGATATATAATGTTGTCGATCGAATTTATATCGGCCAGGGCATTGGCGCGGATGGTCTGGCCGCCGCCATGATCGCCTTTCCTCTCATGATGATGGTCATGGCTGTTGGCATGTTGATCGGTTTTGGCACCAATTCTCTCATTTCCATTCGATTGGGTGAAAAAAACACGCAGGCCGCCGAAGAACTGTTGGGACAAGCTGTTTTTCTCTTTTTGGTTTTTTCGCTCGTCTTTACCACGTTCGGCCTTATTTATCTGGAACCATTGCTTGTACTTTTTGGCGCCAGTGAACAGGTTATGCCGCTCGCCCTTGAATACACCCGCATCATTATTATCGGCGTACTTTTTCATGAAATTTCCTTCGGCGTCAATAATTTCATCAGGGGAGAGGGCAATCCTCGCATCGCTATGTATACCATGATCCTCGGCGCGGGGCTGAATATTATTCTTGATCCTATATTTATTTTCGGCCTGAATATGGGCATGCAGGGCGCGGCGCTCGCGACGATCATCGCCCAATTTATCTCCGCGCTCTGGGTGATGTGGTATTTCCTCAGCGGAAAAAGTGTGTTAAAAATTCAGCCTCATTATTTTAAAATCAAATTAAATCTTCTTCGACGAGTTTTTGTCATTGGATCACCGCCGTTTTTTATGAATATTGCCAACGTCTTCATATTTGCCTTTGTTAACAATCAGCTAAAATTGCACGGCGGTGATCTGGCCATCGCCGTGATGGGCGTCATATTTACGATTTATACCATCAACTTTATGCCGATTATTGGCGCCAGCCAGGGCGCTCAGCCGATCATTGGCTATAATCATGGGGCGAAAAACTATAAACGTGTCCGTGATACGCTTTTTCTCAGCATTAAAATAGTCTCAGCCTTTTGTATTGGCGCCACCTTGCTTATATGGCTTTTTCCCAAATTCACTTTTTTACCCTTCAGCCGCGGCAACACCGAGCTAACGAGACTTGGCACCCATGCCGTCCGCATAACTATGAGCATGTTCCCATTTGTTGGATTTATGGTCATTGTCAGCAACTATTTTCAAGCAACAGCACGACCGCATATTTCTCTCTTTTTATCGATGTTGCGGCAGGTTATTGTACTCATCCCGCTTGTGCTATTTCTGCCGAGAATCATGGGCCTGGACGGCATTTGGTACGCCTACCCCATATCCGCCGTTTCTGCATTCCTGATGTGTCTGGTATTCTTTTTTCGAGAAAACAGAATTCTCAAACATAAAATCCAATAATGCGCAAGTTGCGCAGTCGATGCAAATTCCCCGCGCCATGCTTCAGTCTCTTACTCTACGCAGCCCAGTTGTTTCTTTGAAGGTTAGCTAGGCTCAGTTTGTCTGTGCCAAATAACTCTTGACTCTATAACGATAATTCTCTATTTTTGCACAACCGATTGTGCACCAGTTTAAGAGTTATATGCCAACTCCCACACAAACAACGTTAAAGACTATCGCAAAGATCGTTGGCTGTTCGGATACAACAGTGTCGCGAGTGTTGAACGGCAAGGCGGCACAATATCGAATCAGTCAGAATAAAGCGGATGAGATATTAAGCATCGCCCAGCAGTTGAATTTTTCTCCGAATACCTTGGCGCGCAGCCTGCGAACCCGCCGGACGCTTACCATCGGTTTGGTTATTCCCGATATTTCCAATCCCTTTTTTGCCAGTATTGCGCGATATGTAGAGCGCGAATGCCGAAAAATTGGCTACTCGGTTATTTTGGCGGATACCGAAGAAAGCACCGAGCTGGAAATCGAATCCATTAGTGTGCTTAAAGGTCGCAATATTGATGGCATGATCATCTCGCCTGTGGGGCAATCTGTTGAACATTTGGAAACTCTCTATGCGGAAGGTGTGCCAATTGTCGTCATTGACCGGTATGTGCATGGCAGTATTTTGCCGTTTGTGGCGTCGGATAATTATAGCGGCGCTAAAAATGCCGTACGCTATCTGATTGACAATGGTCATCGTATCATCGCCTGTATTCAGGGACTGCCGTACACATCGCCCAACACCGACCGAGTCAAAGGTTATCGAGATGCGCTCGAAGAATTCGAGATTGCTATTGATGACAGTTTGATTATCGGTGATTCTTTTGGCGAAGAAAATGGCTACCTCGAAACAAAGCTTTTGTTAAAGCGAACACCTAAACCGACTGCGATTTTTGCCGTGAGCAATCTGATTTCACTTGGCGCATTAAGGGCGCTCAAAGAAGAGCGGATAAAAATCCCGGACGAGATGTCCATTGTGGCCTTTGATGAGCAGCCGTATCACAATTACCTGGCAACGCCAATGACGACGGTTGCCCAACCCATCGCGGATATGGGGCAAATCGCTATTAAAATGTTATACAAGCAAATGAAATCCGATACAAAAGTCGATCAGGGTATCGTTTTGCCGACGCATTTGGTTGTGCGGCAATCCGTCAAATCGATAAAAACCTAATACATTGTTTTAAATTGAAAGGGAGATTAAACATGCGCTCACATTTATTCTTTGTCGCGTTACTTGCGCTGTCTTTTACAGGTGCTGTCACCGCGAATCAAGTCACCCTGTCGAAAGACGTTTTGAAGGACAAAATCAAAGGAGGCTGGGCCGGACAGGTGATCGGCTGCACCTTTGGCGGCCCGACGGAATTTCAATGGAACAGTACGTTCATTCCGCAGCATGTGCCAATCGGCTGGGATGACACTCGAATGCAATGGTATTATGATAACGCTCCCGGACTGTACGATGATGTCTATATGGATCTGACATTTGTGCAGGTTTTTGAAGAAAAAGGCCTGGATGCTCCGGCCGCCGAATTTGCCAAGGCATTTGCGTACGCTGATTATGCGCTCTGGCATGCAAACAACATGGCTCGATGGAACATCAAAAATGGCATCATGCCGCCAGAGTCCGGCCACTGGTTAAATAATCCGCATGCGGATGACATTGATTATCAGATCGAGGCCGATTTTTCCGGACTTATGGCGCCGGGACTGCCGAATACCTCGGCCGAAATCAGCGATAAAATTGGCCACATCATGAATTATGGCGATGGCTGGTACGGCGGCGTCTACGTTGGTGCGATGTACTCTCTGGCCTTCATCTCCAATGATATTAATTATATTGTTGAGGAAGCGCTTAAAGTCATTCCAAAAGAGAAGCCTCCACCCCCGCCACCTTCCCCAACAGACATTCCACAAGAGAGCGATTATTACAAGTGTCAGGCCGATGTTATAAAGTTCTTCAAAATGTATCCGGATGATTGGGAAATGGCCTGGTTTAAAATACAGCAGAATTGGGGAAAAGATGTCGGCTGTCCGGACGGCGTTTTTCGATCCTTTAATATTGATGCAAAAATCAATTCCGCCTGGATTTTGCTCGGGCTTCTCTATGGTCAGGGAGATTTTGGCAAGACGATCTCCATCAGCACGCGTGCCGGAGATGATTCCGACTGTAACCCCGCCAGCGCTGCCGGTATTCTCGGCACAATGCTCGGTTACGATAAAATCCCGGACTATTGGAAGCAAGGGCTCGACAAAGTTGAAGATCGTGATTTCAAATATACCACCATGTCCTTGAATGATACCTATGACATGTCACTGCGACAGGCGTTGCAGGTCATTCAAAAAAATGGCGGCACAATTGACGGGGATAATATCACCATCAAGGTGCAGGATCCGCAACCGGTCCGACTTGAAATTGGTTTTGCCAATCATTTTCCCGTTGAACGCCGGAGAGTGAATAAAAGTTTTCACGATCAATTTGAATTTGAATTTGACGGCATTGGCTTTGTGGCTACGGGTGGCGTTCGCAATAACGGCAAAAAAGATCGAACAATCGAAATAGATATGTTGATCGACGGAGAGAAAGCCGAAAGTCTCACCTTGTCGACCGAGTGGATCGATCGTCGTGAATCAGCGTTTTGGAAATATGAGCTGCCAAAAGGAAAACACATCGTTCGGCTTGAGATCAAAAATTCACCAAAAGATATTGAGTTTGAAATCAACGATGTGATTATTTATGATAATCAGCCAAAAAATTCAACGTATTGATGATCAGCTCGTAAAAAGTTAGACTACAAGTCATCGCGAGGAGCGGAGCGACGAAGCGATCTCCAAAAAACAAGATGTTAACCGAGGCATGAGATTGCTTCGCTTCGCTCGCAATGACTTTTCGGACTTTTTACGAATGCATCATTGATCGGAGTTACCTTTTATGAAAAAGATTCTCTTAATTCTCTTTGCCTTGGCTTTTACACTTTCGGCAACAGAAAAAATTATCTTTGACACGGATATGAATGGTGATGTTGACGACGTTGGTGCGCTTGCCGTACTGCATGGATTAGCAGATAACGGCGAAGCTGAAATTCTTGCCTGCATGACGTCGAATCCCGGCGCTTATGTTTGCGAATGCGTTGATGTGATCAACACCTACTACGGGCGCCCTGATATTCCGATCGGCGCCATCCGCGGCAGCCAAAGCGACGGTTACTACACGAAAGCCCTGGCGGATGCTTTTCCACACGACGCCACGCGTAACAATTTGCCTGAACCGGTGACGCTGTATCGGCAAATTTTGGCGCAGGAAGAGGATTCGAGTGTTACCATTGTCAGCGTCGGTTTTTTGAGCAATCTTGGGCAATTGTTAAAATCCGCTCCGGACGACTTTAGTGACCTCACGGGTTTGGAACTCGTCGCGAAAAAGGTAAAAATATGGGCGTGTATGGGCGGTACCTTTCCATCCGGCTCGGAATACAATCTGACGTTTATGTACGCCGATGACGCACAATATGCCATCGATAATTGGCCGACGCCGATAATTTTTACTGGCTGGGAATTGGGGAAGGACGTTTTTAGCGGTTTTGAAGCGCACAAAATGTTCAAAAACAGTCCGGTAACACTGGCTTATCAACTCTACTATTGTGGATGGGCCTTTGATGGCAATCCCTATTATGCCTGGTATCGCGGTCATTACAGTTGGGATCAGACAGCCGTATTAATCGGCGTTCGCGGCTATGAAGAGTACTGGGATGTCGTTGACAATGGCTACAACGCCATTGCCGCGGATGGCACCAACGAATGGGTGACGACAGAAGATAAAAATCATGCCTATGTCATTCCCAAAATGCCGCATGAGGATGTAGGCGCTGTCATTGATAAATTGATCAACCAAGGTCCGCTTGGAGCACATTTTAGCGCATCAACGTGGTACGGCTGGATGCCTCTGAGCGTTGACTTTGAATCAATCTCAAACACGGGACCGCATGCCGTCACCAATATTGAGTGGGATTTGGGCAATGGTGAAACGCCAACGGATGAAAAAGTCTCAACTGTGTATGACGCAGCCGGAGTCTATCCGGTCAAGCTCACGGTTTGGGATGACACGGGAAAAATGTATAGCACCGTAGATTCGGTTCGTGTATCAGACCCGACATTTGGCGATGATCCGTTTTTCGGCCATGCCTTGAATTACAAACGACATAACGACGCGCTCTGGAGCACCGAGGTTGATCAGGGCGATCTACGATACAAAGTGAACAATGGACAGCGCCATCCAGATGACGAATTTAATGGTTATTCGTTCATCCAGGATAGCGTTTACGCGGATTTTACCCTGTCGCTTGTCGTCAGAAGTGGCGAAGATTGGCAGGAAAACCGGTCTCCCGATTATTACCTCGTTTGGGGATTTACTGACGAAAATAACTATACGACAATTCAGATGAGCACTCGACAGTCGCGCATTTTTAATCAAACCAATGGCAATCGTACAAATTTTGATCGTACGCTCATTCCCGGTTTGCCGGACGACGCCTACCATCAGGTTGTAGTCACCCGTGCCGGGGATCACGTGACAATCCTGCTTGATGGTGAAACGGTGACACAAATGCAACATCCGATGCTCGCAGCACCAGGTAGAATTGGATTCGGTTCCAAGAGTGATATGGCTTATTTTGATAATATTTCCATCACTCGCGTCGTTACAAACGTTGGGGAGCAGACATTGGCCTTGCCGATTGAATATTCTCTGACCAGTTATCCTAATCCGTTCAATCCACAAACAACTATTTCCTTTGAACTGCCGGCCGCTTCACATCTTCAACTTGATGTTTATAATCTTTCCGGTCAAAAAGTTGAGGGGCTCAAAGATGAATGGGTGCCGGCTGGGCAGTACAACGTCGTGTGGGAAATCCATGGGCCGTCCGGTGTGTATTACGCCGTCCTGCGCGCCGGGGATTTTTTATTGACGCACAAGCTGCTCTATCTGCAATAATACAAATGAAAAGAATCTGGGAGATTTGTTATTTTGAGGAGAAAGATGAAACAAATATTCACTATCCTGCTAGTTGTATTCTGGGCCGTTTCCCTGGTTGCAGAAAAACAAAAGGTCATTTTTGACTGCGACCTTGGCGGCGACATTGATGACGCTTTTGCCGTGGGCTTGTTGTTGTCGAGTCCGGAGTTCGAAGTTCTTGGCCTGGTGATGGATCACGGTGACACGCCGGGGCGTGCAAAAATTGCCTGCCGCATGTTATATGAATGCGGCCTGGAGCACATTCCCGTTGTCGTTGGCCGGCACACCCCTGGCATTGTTGGCGAACAAACAGAACTCGCCGGCCCGTCGCATCAATTCGTCTGGGCGTCAAACTTTGAAAAAATTCAGCCGATAAAACAGAGTGCAGTCGATTTTATCGCTGAAAAGCTAAATCAGTATCCAAATGAAGTCATCGTTTTTACCGTAGGGCCCGTGCCAAATATCAGCGACATTCTCGACAAGGATCCGGATGTTCTGAAAAAAGCCAAACGTATCGTCTCCATGTTTGGTTCCTTTTCAATGGGCTATGGCGTCGGCAGCCCGCCCGTGCCGGAATGGAACGTGCGCGGCGATATCGGTTCAGCAAAAAAGTTTATTGATGCAGGACTCAATCCGCTTTTGGCCGGACTTGATGTGACGACGTTCGTCAGATTGAACGAAGAAAACCGAACGCGTTTGCTCTATCGGAATTCACCGCTAACGGATGCGCTTTGTGGCCTCTACACATTATGGCGCTATGAAAGCTATGCGTATCCTGATCCAACCATGTTTGACGGCGTCGCCGTCGGCATGGTTTTGTGTCCGGAGCTGTTTTCGACAAAATAAGTGCACGTTGTCGTAGATGATGTCGGCATGACTCAAATTGATGAAAAGAAAGAGCC
>CAYSNA010000038.1:0-20374 GCA_964432185.1 uncultured Cytophagia bacterium | reverse complement strand
CGTTTTGGCAATGGGCTTGAGCGCAATGGCTTTATAGCCAAGCTGAATGCGTTTGAGCGCATCGCGATCGGTGTGCGCGCTTTCATCCGCGGCGATGCGCACCGGCAGATCGTCCACCGGCTCTTCATATTCTTCGGGGAACGGCTCTTCAATAATAACGATTTGATCGAGCGCGCCGATTTTGTCGATATGATCCAAAAGGCGCTTTAAATGGTCCTTGTTTTCATAACGCCCGTTGGCATCAAAATAATAGGGCAGCTTGCCGCTTGTCGTGTATGGTGTTGTCGCGCTTCCAATGGCCGCGTGGATTTCGGAAATTCGCGCCTTGTCTTTTTCCAGCATCTCCTTTTGCGTGCCGGGCTGGCCGATTTTAATTTTCATAAAAAAGTATCCGTCTTCCACCGCCCGCACAATTTCATCAATGGGAATGCCGTACGCCATCAGCGGGATGCTCGCGGCCTTTTGATGATGCTGCGACAACGCCAGCGAATACTCGGGTGGGACGAGATGTTCAAAATAAACAAGATTGTGCTCAGCCGCATAAAGCAGCCAGGCGGCGTTATCCACCGATACTAACGCATTCAAGGCAAAAGTCTTGCGCAGATTTTGTCTGCCGGTGATTTTGACGCCGTAGGCGTAAACGTCGTCGAGAATCTCATCGAGCAACTGGATCGGCGTATCGAACGAGCGTCCCTTGAGAAGCCGCAGGGCATACTCAGTCATCACGTACATACAGGATTCTGCAGCAGCCGGAGATCGGCCGGCAAAAACGTTCGCATCCGACCACAGCGCATTTTGCGTTCCCAGCCCGATTTTGCGCACACCGGATTCGCTCTGCAGCATCACGACCGTTTGCCAAATCTCTTTCATGTAACCGCCCTTAAAGCCAAACGGCCGAATGAGCGATTCGCGTTCGAAATTTGACTGAGCCGCGGTTATTTTGATAGACATACCCTTCCTTTATTTACAGATGGAGGTGTCAAGCTGTCGGCAATCAGCGTTCAGCTTTTAAAGCAGTCCACTTTTTTGCATCATCGATTTCGTCACATCAAGATCGTGTTTGTACACATCAACCTCGGCAGCTTTCTTTTTGTCGTGCGAGGCTTCTTTTAAGACTTGATGCGGCATCTCATATTCCAGGTGCACGGTTATGGGCACATGGATGCCGAGTTCCTTGACCGACTCAAAAAAACTTTTATAATCCGTCATGCCGCTTCCCATGGGTACCGGATCATCGCGCCATTGGCCGTCTTTATTTTTCTGCCAGAGAAAATCTTTTAGCGCAAAGCAGTTAATGTGTTCAGCCACAAGTTTCATCCCAATAATCCAGGAACGTCCTCCCTCTGCTGTGGCGTGTTTAATATCGTACTGGATACCAAGATGGTTTGGATCGATGCCTTTGAGCAACCGCCGCAAATCCCATACAGGACCGCCAATTCTTGTGCCCGCATGATTTTGATAGGCGCCCGTTATGCCAATTTCACGGTTCAAATCCGCCAGTTCCATCATTTGCGGACGCAGGTCGTCAATGGATTCCTCAATACCACGATTTTTAAGATAACTTAAATACCCCATGCGGTACAGTTGAACGCCGAGTTTTTTCGCGGTGCGCAACACTTTTTCCTGCACAGGGTCATCCGCGCGAGTTACGGCTGTTACCATCATCGGTACTTTGAGGCCGACACTCCCAAAAGCTTCAACCGCTTTGGGCAAATCATCCTCAACACGTTCCGGTTCAACGTGACCACCGGGACGTACGGTCAGATCGGCGCCGTCGTATCCTGCGGCTTTCAGCACCTCGGCTGTTTCTTTGAAATCCAGCCATTGGAGGTGTTTGGTAAAACAATTAAACTGCCATGATTCGGCTGCGGCTAAATGAGTTGGCTTTAAGGCAATCAGCGCGCTTGACGCACCGAGGGTTTTGACAAACTCTCGTCGATTCATAAAATCCTCAATTGTAAATTAACTTGCCGGCGAAAATTTTGTGATACGCCGGAATAGTTCCAATGTGCTACTCCATTATCCGAGTGTCCACGGTTGTCGATATTCATAATGCAAAAAATCGTTGGCTTTTTCATCGTTGGTAAACATTTCCGTTTCAGCATCCCATTCGAGACGTTTTTGTCGAGCCAAGGCGATATTGGCAATATGCGCAAAGGACGTGGACCGATGTCCTTCTTCCAACGGACAGAGCGGCGTTTTTCGAGATTTGATACAATCGAGGAAATTTCGAATGAGATTGCCGGCCGAATCTTCGCTTTGTTGCGGACCGTCAAGCAGATCACCGAGCGACACCTCGGTTTCAATATCCGGTCGTTCCCAGGTCTGGAATTGCCCGGGTCGTGATGCGGAGATGGAGTATCCTCGTTCATCAATTGCCAGGTTCCCTTTGGCGCCGCGCAGTTCGACCTCGCCTTTCTGCAAAACATCACCACCGCATGCTTCATTCACGCTGAATTTGATGATGGCGCCGGACTCGAACTCGAACAGCACTTCCATGGTATCCGGAATGTCCGAATCATCATCGATCAGCTTGCGGCTGCCGTGCGCAGTTACAGCGATGGGCGCTTGCTCGTTTATCATCCATCGGATGGCGTCCATATAGTGCACACCCCAGTTGCCCATTTGGGAGGAATACTCACTCCACCAGCGAAATTTATAAGGCAAAATATTAAACTGAAACGGCCGCTCGGCTCGCGGTCCAAGCCACATATCCCAATCCAATTCGCTCGGCGGCTGCGTGGACGAGTATTTGCCGATGCCGTCTGGAAACATGTTGCTGACTCGTCCAGCCAGCGCGACAGATACCGGACCAATTTTTCCAGCTTGAACATCTTTGACAGCTTTTTGATAAACTTTCGATCCACGGCGGTTCAAGCCAACCTGTACAATCCTTTTTGTTTCACCCGCGACCTCAACCATACGACGACCTTCCTTGATCGTCATGGTGAGCGGTTTTTCGCAGTAAACGTCTTTTCCCGCCTGACAGGCTGAAATAGTTTGAATGGCGTGCCAATGATCCGGAGTCGCAATACAAACAGCGTCAATCGTTTTATCATCCAAAAGCTGCCGAAAATCCGAGTAGCGGGCGTAATTGGTCAGGCTCTCTCCCATCCTCGGAACTCGATCACCGACCGAATCAATGAACCTTTTATCCACTTTGCTCCAATCACGCAACACAAAAGGCTGATATACATCACAGAGCGCCGCAATGTCAACATCACTATTTTGCATAAACAAATGCAGCAGCTGGGATCCGCGGTTTCCGACGCCGATGAAACCGACACGAATTTTGTCGTTCAGATTTTGTCCGCGCAACAAGGCTGGAGCTCCTGCAAATGCCGCAGATGCCATTGCCGTTTTGGTAAATTCTCGACGTGTTTGTTTCATGCTCACTCTCCTTCACTATTGAATTCATCTGGGCTAATATATCCAAAATATCTTAAAGTTCAATTCGAAATTCAGTCTTTTTTATCCACTCTTTAATTCCCCCGAAAAGCAGAATGATGCGCAATTGTTGCACAAAGGCTTGATTTAATTTCTTCATCTTTAGTAATTATATTTGTCATAATATCAGACACTTACCTTTTAATCCGAAAACAGCGTTATGAAATATTTTACATGTTTATCTTGATTGTTCGTGCAAACATCTCTATATTTGCGCAACTTTCCGACTACTTTTTCTTAACAGGTTAAGCTATGCCCAAGATGACTTTGAAAGACATTGCCGATCATGTCGGCGTTTCGATTACAACAGTATCTCGCGTGCTGAACGGCCAGGCGGAGCAACATCGTATCAAACGATCCACAGAAGATATGATTTTGGACGCCGCCAAAGAACTTGGTTTCTCCCCATACAAATCCATTTTCAAGCCCCCCAAAGTCCGATCGAAAACGATAGGTTTGATCATCCCGGATATATCGCACTTTTTTCTCAGCAATCTGGCCAAAACCATTCGGCTCGAAGCGCACAAGGCAGATTATTCAGTGCTCATGGTTGACAGTCGGGAAGATACGGAGACCGAAAAAGAGTCCATAGATTTGTTGCTGAACCAGAATGTCGACGGCCTGGTGATTTTTCCTGTCGGCAAAGAATGGAAACACATCCAGGATGTGTACAATCGCGGTGTCCCCATGGTCGTTGTTGATCGTGTGATGCCGCAACTTGAATGTCCATGTGTGAGTATTGACAATTATGCCGGCGCAAAAGAGGCGATGGATTATTTGCTGGCGCACGGCCACAAGACCATCGCCTGCATCCAGCGCCTGCCGGATTCCTGGGTGAATAACGAACGCCTGCGAGCCTACCGTGATGCCCTGAAAGAAAATAATCTGCCGGTGGATGAGTCTCTCATCATCGGCGATACATTTGGACAGCAAAACGGCTATCTCGAGGGCAAGCTGTTGATCAGCAATCAGAAAAAACCGACGGCGATTTTTGCGCTGTCGCACGTGCTTACTCTTGGCGTGCTGCAGGTTTTCCGTGAAGAGGGCATGAATATCCCGGGTGACCTGTCGCTCGTCAGTTTTGATGACCTGCCGTTTAGCGAATATTTTGAGCTCAAAGTCACAACCGTAAAACAACCGGTCGTTGAGATGGGGCTCATGGCCATCAACTTGCTCATGGACCAGATTCGCACTCCCGAACGCAAAAGGCCGGTCAACATTCAGCTTCGTACCACATTTATTCGTCGTGAAACCGTCAAAACCATCACATCATAACACGATAGCGAGACTGGCCGAATGCATCGGCCATTTATCTCCACGTTGTGAGTCGCCATTTGGGAGAGTGCATGCGACAGCTCAATACGCTTTTCGACAAACTCGTGTTCGCCGCAACGGCTATATCCTCCATTGCCTTTTTTATCATCATTATTGTTGCGGTGGCCAGCCGGTATATTTTTAAAATGCCGATTCTGGCCTCCATTGAATTAAGCCGGTTGCTCTTTGTCTGGTCCTGCTTTCTCGCCGCGGCCATGGCTTACCGGCGCCGGGCGCATGTGGCCATCACTTTTATTTTTGACCTGTTCCCGGCACGTCTGCAAAAATGGATGACAATGCTGTTGCATTTGCTCATTTTGAGTTTCTTGGTTTTAGTCTTTTATCAATCAATTCTCGTCACGTCCCTGTTGTGGCCTTCCAGACTGCCGATGCTGCAAATCACACAATCGTGGTTCTATCTGCCCGTGCCGGTCGTGTCGCTCATTATGATGTTGTATACGCTCGAATTTTTATGGGATGACCTGGTCATCATGCCGCAGAAGGACAAGTGAGATGGTCTGGACGCTGATAATTGTTTTCTTTGTCCTCGCAGCTTTTCGTATGCAGGTGGCGTTTTCTCTCGGCATCGCCTGCGCTGTGGCGATGATTCTTTTTGGCGACATTCCGCTCGCGGCCATTCCGCACAAAATGGTGAACGGCATTGACTCGTACGTTTTTCTGGCGATCCCGCTTTTCCTCCTCGCCGGCAACCTGATGAACGCCGGCGGCCTCACCGATCGTTTATTCACCTTCGGCCGCACTTTGGTCGGCAGTATTTACGGCGGCCTGGCGCATGCCTGCGTTGTCGCCAGCATGCTATTCGCCTGGATGTCCGGCTCGGCCGTGGCCACGGTGGGCGGACTCGGTGAGATCGAAGTGAAAGCATTAACCGACAATGGTTACGACAAACCATTCGCCGCCGCGGTGGCCACCTCGGCGTCGGTGCTGGGGCCGATCATCCCGCCATCAATTCCAATGATCATCTATGCGGCCATGACCGAGCAATCGGTCGGCAAGCTTTTTCTCGGCGGCATTATCCCCGGTTTGTTGATGGCCGGCTCGTTGATGATCCTCATCTATGTCATGTCGAAAAAAAGAAATTACCCCAAAGATGAACGAACGAGCGCACGCGAAAAAGTGTCGGCCTTAAAAGACGCGATCATTCCGCTGCTCATGCCAATCATCATGCTGGGCGGCATCGCCTCCGGCATTTTTACGCCGACAGAAGCCGCCGCTGTCGCCGCCCTGTATGCGTTGATCGTCAGTTTGTTCGTCTATCGCACTGTTCACATTAAACAGTTGCCTAAAATTTTTGTCGACGCCATGATCACCTCGGCAGTCATCACATTCATTATTTCCAACACCTCGGCCATGAGTTTTTTATTGACGGTTGAAGAGGCCGGGGTTCACATCGCCTCGGCCGTGCTCAGTTTTTCATCCAACAAATGGGTGATTTTGCTGGCGGTCAACATCTTGTTGCTTTTATTTGGCGCCCTCATGGAAGCAGGTGTGGTTTTGATTTTATTCATCCCGATTCTGTACCCGCTTGTGGTCGGCCATTACGGCGTCGATCCGATTCATTTCGGCATCATCATGTGCGCCAATTTGATGATCGGCGTCGCCACGCCGCCGGTCGGCGTCTCGCTGTTTGTCATGAGTCACGTTACCAAGCTCAAAATGGAAACACTCATGCGCGCGATTTTGCCGTTTCTGATTCCAATCATTTTGATTTTATTGATACTGACCTATATCCCGCAGATCGTCACATTTTTGCCGGATATGTTTATGAAATGAATGGGACAGGACTGAACGGATTGGAGAACAGCGGATCAAAAACCATATAATTTATTTATCCGTTATTATCTGTTCCATCCGTCAAATCCGCGTTCCATGAGAAGGACATATGGATGAATCATCTTTTCAAATTTTTAATTTTTAATTTTACTTTCTTAATTGCTATCTCGTGTTCCACTCAAGACCGCGGCCGCCTCATCAAAGTCGGCGTTGGTCATGGGCCGGGACATTCGCAGACGCTGGCATTCAATAAATTTGGCGAACTGGTGGAGAAACGCAGTCAGGGTAAATTTCGCGTCAAAGTCTACAACAGCGCCACCCTTGGCGATGAAAAACAGATGCAGGAATTGCTCACCATCGGCACGGCGGAAATGACCGTGACCGGCCTGTTGAATATTTACGAGCCGTTGTTCGCCCTATTTGAGATGCCTTATCTGTATCGCGACCGGGAGCATGTTATACAGGTGAACACCGGGCCTATTATGCAGGAGGTTGCGGTCTCGCTTATTCCCAACGGGATCAGGTTGATCGGCTTTTACGAAAACGGCTATCGCAACGTCACCAATTCAAAACGGCCGATCATCACACCGGATGACCTGAAAGGTTTGATGATCCGCACACCGGAAAATCCGGCGCAGATCGCCACGTTCAACACCCTCGGCGCCATTGCCACGCCTATGCCGTTTTCCGAACTCTACACCGCGCTGCTCCAGGGTGTGGTCGATGGACAGGAAAATCCGTTGCAGCAGATTTATCTCAGTCGTTTGTACGAAGCGCAAAAGTATGGCGCGCTGACGCATCATATCTACAACTCGGCCTATGTGATTGTCAGTGAACGCTTTTGGCAATCGCTGTCGGAAAACGATCAGCAGATGATTCGGGATTGCGTTTTCGAATCCTCCACATGGCAGCTCGATTATATGAAAACGCTCGATGGACAACTTGAAGAAAAGCTCAAAGAAGCGGGGATGGAATTTTCGTATCCCGACGAGGAGGCGTTTCGGCAAGCGTGCCTGCCGGCGTATGAAATTATCTATGAAAAGCTCGGACCGCGGGCACAGGATATCGTCGAGAGAATTCGAGCGACAAAGTGATAAAATTTTCGATTACTGATTACTGATTGCAGATCAGAAACCTGAGATCGCCACTCTTCAATTTTAAATTACATTTCTTTAGAGGAAAAACAGCATGAAATTAATCACATTTCTTTTTGTCATTTTTCTTTTAATTTTATCCTGCAGCGCCCCGCCACCGAAAGTATTTTTCCTCAACTCTTATCACCAGGGCTATGGCAGCAGTGATGATATCACAGAGGGAATTCAAGAAATCTTGTCGGCCGCCGGAGTGCAATTCGACATCTTTTATATGGACAGCAAACGTCAGAATAGCAGCGAATATTTGGAGGACATTGCGCTCAAAGCCCGAGCTGCAATTGAGGCCGCAAAACCGGACGTCATCATCGCGTCAGATGACAACGCGGTGAAATACGTCATTGCGCCGTTCTTTAAAGATGGCCCGGTCCCGGTGGTATTTTGCGGCGTGAATTGGTCCTGCGAACAGTATGGATTGCCGACGGAGAATGTCACCGGCATGCTCGAAGTTCTGCCGATCGATGCCGCCTTGATAACACTGAAAAAGCTGTACCCAAATGCATCCACATTGACCATTTTGAGCGAGAACACAACATCCGAATATAATAACAAAAGAATCCTCGATCCGCTTTACAAACAGTATGGATTTGATCCCACCTACCGGCTGGTCGATAATTATTCGGATTGGAAAAAGGCATTCAAAAAAGCCAACGACACCTCGGACCTCATTTTTGTCGTCACCAACGGCGCCATTCGTTACTGGAATCCTGATGACGCTGTCCCGTTTGTGGCGGAGACCATCAAAAAACCCGTTTTTACCGCGGATGATTTTATGATGGATTACGCGGTTTTCGGCTTTACCAAAGTGGCGAAAGAACAGGGTCTGTGGGCGGCCGAAAAGGCGATCGACATTATAAACGGCGCCTCGCCACAGGATATAAAGGTGACGAAAAATCAGCAGTCGAGAACCTATCTCAACTCAACGTTGGCGAAAAAAATAAAATTGAACATTCCGGCGAGTTTACATCTGGAATTCGAACAATATAAAAATTAACCGCAGATGGATCGAACGGATAAATCCGATCATTACGTGTTAAAGCACTTTTAAATCCGCGCAGATCAGTTTCATCCGTTAGATCAGTTTCCCATTTTTACGCTGAGGCACATATGACGCTACACCTCGTTGACATTATCATCATCCTCATTTACATTTTGCTCATCATTGCTGCGGGATTATATTTGCGCAAGCGCGCATCGGAAAATCTGGACTCGTATTTTCTCGGCGGCAAAAGCATCCCGTGGTGGATCATCGGCACGTCGCACGGCGCCAGCGGTTTTGACATCACCGGCACCATGTGGTTCGTCACCATGTTTTTCACCTATGGTTTAAAAGCGGCGCTCATTCCGTGGATCTGGCCGATGTTCGATCGCATCTTTCGCCAGGTCTATCTCGGCCAATGGATCCGCCGTTCCAACGTGCTCACCGGCGCCGAGTGGATGCGCACCCGCTTTGGTGTTGGCCGCGGCGGTACGCTTTCGCATATTTCTGTCGTCATTTATGCGCTGGTCATCAGCATCGGTTTTCTCGGTTATGCCTTTCAGGGCATCGGCAAATTCGCCGAGGTGTTTTTTCCCTGGGATTTGGCTTATGGTCCGTTCACATCCGCTGATTCATATGGCATTATCATTTTAGGTATTACGACGATTTACCTGCTGCTCGGCGGATGGTACAGCGTCATTTTTACCGATCTCATTCAATTTGCCTTGCTCACCGTAGCGTCAATTTTCATCGGTATAATCGCCATCAACAAAGTCAGCCCCGAAGCGCTGGCCCGCGTTGTTCCTGAAAATTGGAGTTCGCTCGCTTTTGGCAAAAGCATCAACATCGATTGGTCCACTATCATCCCGCAGCTCAATGACAAAATTATGGCGGATGGCTATGGATTGTTCGGCATTCTCATCTCCATGTGGCTGTTGAAGGGATTGCTCGTCAGTATGGCCGGCCCGACGCCGGGATACGGTATGCAGCATACCTTGTCCACCCGTAGCCCGCGCGACACCGCGCTGGAAAATTGGTGGATGTCCGTTGTGCAAATTTTCCCGCGCTTTTTGATGATTGCCGGCATCGGCGTACTCGGCCTTGTCTATTTTTCCGGTGACATCACCGACATGCTCGCCCGGGGCAATACCTTTGATTTCGAGCAAATCCTGCCGTTTGTCATCCGCGATTTCGTCCCGGTCGGTGTGGTTGGCCTGCTCATGGCCGGGCTGTTGGCGGCGTTCATGAGCACGTTTGACTCAACCGTCAACGCCGGTGCGGCCTATATGGTGAACGATATTTATAAGCGCTATATCAAACCGAACGAGCCGGCGCACAATTATGTGCGGCTCGGTTACATCGCCTCCATCCTGCTCATTTTGATTGCCATTTTCACCGGCATGCGAATTCAATCGATTCACAGCGTTACACAATGGATCGCTGTGTTGCTCTATTCCGGCTATATGGCGCCCAATATTTTGAAATGGCATTGGTGGCGGTTCAACAGCTACGGCTTTTTTGCCGGCATGATTGGCGGGGTGATTGCCGCTTTAATCGTTCCCCTTTTACTGCCGTCGCTGACGACGATCTATCATTTTCCCATCATATTTCTTTTCAGCGCCGCCGCATCCATTCTTGTGTGTCTTTTGACGCCGCCGGAGTCGGATGACATTTTGAAAAAATTCTACATTAATGTGCGTCCGTGGGGATTCTGGAATCCCGTACACCAAAAGGTCATTTCCGACTCACCAGATGTGAAAGCGAATAGACATTTCCGCTGGGATGCTTTTAACATTCTCAACGGGATTGTCTGGCAACTGATGTTGACCATTCTGCCGATTGCCATCATCATTCGGCACAAACCGGCCTTATGGACATCCCTGCTCATTCTTGTTTTAACATCCATCATTATGAAATTCACCTGGTACGATAGAATTGGCAAAGACAAAATTGGTGAATAGCGCAAAATTGATTTATCTTTGCGCAATATTGGTTTTATTTTTTCGCCTTTATCTTGCGAGTTAGGACAAAATATCCTACATTTAGCACATTTAAAAAGTGAATCACAGTCGAATGAACTTGCCTGAAATTAAGAATATAACCATACTTGGCACGGGAATGATGGGCCCCGGCATAGCGCTACTTTTTGCGCACGCGGGATACAAAACCATCATGTGGGGACCACAGGAAGAGGATGAGCTTCGAGGCCGGAAAAACTTTGCCCGCAACATCACTGATCTGTTAAACCAGGGCATCATCAGCCAGGAAAACGCAAATCGGTGTTTCGCCAATACAACTGTCACCTGCAATTGGGATGCGGCAACGCAGGACAGCGATTTTGTCGTCGAAGCCGTTCTCGAAATTCTCGAACTCAAGCAGGACATTTTTTCGCGCCTGGAAAAATCGTCTCCACCGCATACGATCCTGACATCCAACACCTCCACACTGTTGCCGACAGATATTGCCGCTAACATGCAGAATAAATCACGAATGCTGGTGGCGCATTTCTGGAATCCGGCGCATCTGGTACCGCTTGTCGAGGTGTGCGGGAATGTGGAAACGTCCCCGGAAGCCATAAATGCAACTATGCAACTTTTGAAAAAGATCGGCAACGAGCCGGTATACATTAAAAAAGAAATCCTCGGCTTTATCGGCAACCGCATTATGCACGCGATGAACCGGGAAGCATTAGCGCTGGTGTCAGGCGGCGTCTGCACGCCGGACGATATCGACAAAGTCGTGACCGCCAGTTTTGGCCCGCGGTTCGCCAATCTTGGACTTTTAGAATATCTCGATTTTGTCGGGCTCGATCATATTCAGCGTATTCAAAACTATCTTTATGCTGATCTGGATTCGACATCCGGCCCTCTTCCCGTTATTGATGCAAAAGTTGCCAACGGTGAACTCGGCTGCAAAACCGGCACAGGTTTATTTGATTGGTCAAACCGTGATCCGGACGGGCCGCGAATTCGACGCGATCAGGAATTCTTGCGTCGGAAAAAAGAAAAAACGAATCAAGCTCACGAATTATAAATACTCATGTCCCAATACGTTCTAATTGTCCTGCACAAAACCGATGATTCGTGCGCCTATTTTGATGTACAAACCGGTGAGCAGATAGCGTTCCTAAAAACGCGACCATTTCCGCATGAGATTTGTTTGTCGCCGGATCGAAGTAAATTTTATATAGCCGAAATGGGAGTGCGCGGCGTCGAGTCGAAAGGTCCGGGTGGACATACAATCGCGGTCTATAACGTAAAGACGCGCGACTATTTGAGCACCATCGACACCGGAGATTATGACCGGCCGCACGGTTTGGCGATCCATGAGAACGGCACGCTGGTTGTCACCAGTGAATCGACAAAACATCTGCTGATCTATGATCTCGATTCTGAAACATTGCAGCACGCGGTTTATCTCGGCCAGGAGTGCGCCCACATGGTTTGTGTGGCGCCGGATGGTGAACACGCCTACACAGCGAATATTTTTTCCAACACCATCACCGAGGTAGATGTCGCACACGGTACCGTCGTCAAGCACATTAAAGTGCTCGAGCGCCCCGAAGGCATGGTGTTTTCGCCGGATGGAACATTGATTTACGTTGTTAACCGCGAAAGTTATGCCGTGTCCGTGGTTGACCGTCAGCTCGGAGAACAGATCGACACGATCAAAACCGGCAATGGTCCGGTGCGCGTGGTGATAACGCCGGACGGCAAGCGATTGGCCATTCCGCTGTTCCATTCGGCCGCGGTGCACATTGTCGATACCGAAACGCGCCGCGTGAGACAGACGATTTTGGTTGGTCCGCATCCGGCGGGCACTGCCTTGTCACCCGATGGGAAAGTGCTCTTTGTCTCGTGTGAGGATGAAAATCGCATTTATGTTATCTCGATGGACACTATTGAAATCATAAATACAATCACAACCGGCCCAGGTTGTGACGCCATGGTGTGCCTGTTCACCTCCGAGATTGAATAGAATAGTCGTTTCGCATTTTGTTGGTTGAGGAAGATATGAAAGCCCTCGTTCTTGAAAATTACATGAAACTGGTTTATAAAGATATGCCGATGCCCGAGTACGGTCCCGAAGAGGTGCTCGTGCAGGTCAAGGCCTGCGGCATTTGCGGCAGCGATGTGCACGGTTTGGATGGCAGCACCGGCCGCCGCATTCCGCCCATCATCATGGGCCACGAGGCGTCCGGCGTTATCACGGAGATTGGCGAACGTGTGAAGGGCTGGGCAACAGCAGATCGCGTCACTTTTGACTCGACCATCTATAACCTCGATGACTGGTACACGCGCAAAGGCATGTACAATCTCAGCGATGGCCGCATGGTGTTGGGCGTATCGCCTGGAGAATATAGACGCCACGGGGCCTTTGCCGAGTATGTCGCCGTGCCTCAACATATTTTATACAAATTGCCGGACAAGGTGACCTTCAACCAGGCCGCTATGGTTGAGCCGGTTGCGGTCGCTTTTCACGCCGTCGAGTTGACGCCAATTGAATTGAACGATACCGCTGTTGTCGTGGGCGCGGGTATGATTGGCTTATTTATCATTCAGGCGTTAAAAGTGAAAGGATGCGGTCGAGTGATTGCCATTGATCTGGAGCAGGATCGACTCGATCTGGCCAGGGAATTGGGCGCTGATATTGTCCTCAAGGCCGATCAATCGGGCATTCCGGAAAAAGTTAAAAAAGTTACAAACGGCCGCGGCGCGGATGTCGCCTTCGAAGCCGTCGGACTTGAAGCTACGATTCACATGGCAATCAATTGCGTTCGTCGCGGCGCCACAGTAACGCTTGTTGGAAATGTGTCGCCCACAATTGAATTACCCCTGCAAGCGGTCGTCACCCAGCAATTACGATTGCAAGGCAGCTGCGCCATTGCCGGCGAATATCCGGCCGTCCTTGATATGATCGAAAATGGATGTATCAACGTCGATAAAATTTTGAGCGCCACGGCACCGTTGTCAGAAGGCGCCGAGTGGTTTAAGCGTATTTACGACAAAGAACCTGGATTGATGAAGGTCGTTCTCAATCCGTAAAAACAATCTTTTTCAGAAGTTAAAAATAAATGTCGCGCAAAGTCGCCAAGATTTGATTTGCAGTTTTATTTTGCAGTTGGCTGAAAGAGCATTTCTTAGCGGCTTGGCGACTTTGCGCGATGATTAAAAGGATAGAATGCAAAAGATCAAAACCGCCATCATCGGCACGGGAAAAGTAGCGGATTTACACGCCGGGGCTTTGCAGAAAGCCGAGTCGTCGGAATTTGTCGCCGTGTGGAATCGCACCTACGAACGCGCTGAAACATTCGCGCAAAAGTATGGCGTCAAGGCGTATCGCACCATTGAGGAAATGATTCAACAAGAAGGCGTGCAGGCGGTGACCATCGGCACAACGCATCCGGCACATGCTAAACCGGCCATTGAGGCGATGCGCGCCGGAGCACACGTCATCATCGACAAGCCGCTGGCCTCCTCCCTGCAGGATTGTGATGCGATGCTCAAAGTTTCCAGAGAAACTGGCAAAAAGATCGGTATGATCAGTCAGCGCCGACTTTATCCACCGGTGTTGCGTATTCGCCAGGCGATCGACGACGGCAAACTGGATATACCGATTCTCGCTTCCATCACCATGCTCGGCTGGCGCGATAAAAAATATTACGATGCCGATGCCTGGCGCGGCACCTGGAACCTTGAGGGCGGCGGCGTGCTGGTCAATCAAGCGCCGCATCAGCTCGATATTTTCCAGTGGTATATGGGCGATATTGATGAGGTGTACGGTTTGTGGTCCAATCTCAATCATCCTTATATTGAAGTGGACGACACGGCCGTCGCCATCGTCAAATTTAAAAGCGGCGCCATTGGTAATATTCTCGTCAGCAACTCGCAGAATCCGGCGCTTTATGGCAAAGTGCACGTCTTTGGCAAAAACGGCGCATCCGTGGGCGTGCAAACGGATGGCGGCGCCATGTTCATCGCCGGCATGTCTTCCATTACCGAAGCGCCATACAACGACATCTGGACCATCCCCGGCGAGGAACACCTGCGTGAGCAGTGGAAAAAAGCAGATGAAGATTTGTTCCAACGAGTCAATCCCATGGAGTATTTTCATCAGCTGCAAATTGAAGACTTTTGCCGCGCCATCATCGAGGATCGTGATCCTCTCGTCACAGGCGAGGAAGGCCGCAAAACTGTCGAGTTATTCACTGCCATTTATCGCAGCACACGAGACAACAGACCGATCAAATTTCCACTTGAACCGGAAGGTGACCGGGACGATTTTGACGGGAGAATTCAAGGTTAATATTTTTTCAAAGAGTTGAATCATTGCACGTGCGATTTCATCAAAAAGAAATAGCACAAATTTTGTTCTTTGAAAGAGGGAGATACAATTCGTGCAGACATCATCTGCTAAAGTAGTACAGTAGTTTGAAAAAGGTAGTCCGATAAAAACATCAACAGTCGTCTGGATTGCAGCCATACTTCTTTTAACGCACAGCTTTGCACATGCCAGTGGAAAATTTCAGCGAACCATAGCGATCGATTTTCGTAATCCGTTTCAATCCTTCGAGTCCAACACCATGGCCTGGCAGGCCACAAACCAATCGGTGGCATTGGGACTCGATCTGCTCGGTGAAAAAGGATGGGATACAACAGTTTGGTCGCGCGCCGCTCTTTTTGGCGGCGGATTGTGGACCAATGCGATGCTTCGTTTTTATTCGCATGAAGTGGCGCACGAGTATGTCTATCGAGCGCATAACGTGACCATTCGAAATGCTCTCGATTTTCAAAACTGGAAAAGTTCGTACATTCCGGGGCTCTACTATCCGAGCTGGCGACAAGGTCAGGTTAATCCATACTTGCTGTCCGATGACGAACTCATTTCCGCCACCATCGCCGGACTGAACCAGGATGAACTGAATGCGGATGCGGTGTGGCACTCGTCCATCTCCCGCAATGCCATTTCCTTTTATGATGCGCAGTCGTATTTGCTGAGCAAATTTCGCGATGTCGAATATATCGCCAAATCCGGCTCGGATGAGGCGCCGTTTGCGCCCGGCCAACAGTTGCATCAATTGCAATACGATGTGTATGCCGAAACGCCGCATCTTTTTGATGACGTCAATTTGTATCGTTTGGCGCTGTTGAATAACGGCCATCACATTTCAAATCAGCAACTTTTGAACCGGTCGCTGTTTGCGGATATGCTGTCCTGGCACACCTGGGAAAATGCCTGGGCCATCGTCTCGTATCTCGCAAACGGAAAATCAACTCGGCCGTTTGCTTTTCAACTTGGTCAATCGATTCACCTGATGCCGCCGCTGTTCTCGCATTACATGACGACCACCGGCAGCTTTTTTAATTCGGCTTATATTGTTTCAGTGCATGAGCAAAAATATCAAATCGAAATTGGCTCAACGGTTGGCTTTACAAAAATTCAAGCCTTTCGTCGTTATCGAGTCGGCCTAAAAGTAATTGACGTCAAGCTGGCGCAAAACTGGCGCACGCGACCCTATGTTTATCTCAACGGTCAATCCGGTTTGCATGTGAACGGTTTCGCTGTTGGAAGCGAGACGCTCGTGCCCATTTCACAGCGATTGGCAGCTACGCTGCACATGGAATATCACCAAAACGATCTTTTGGAATCACTCGTCAAACGCGAACGCAACGGATTCCGCAGTGTTTTCGGTTTTCAAATGATGTTCTAAAAATATTGTCCGTAAAAATCATCGCCACAGACTCTGAGCTCGCAGCGACAGTGTGTTTCATTAATTGACTCTGCCGGCACTTTTCGACGTGTTCTATCCATTGACCACATAAAATCTCTGTATCCCCTAGCCCTTTGTGGCATTTAAATTATAAAATCAAATAATCTCAAAAAATTTAATTTCTAACCGAGGAGAAGAAAAATGCAGAAATTAGTGCTTGTATTCATTTTATCAATTCTGTTATCTCTGTCGTTGTCCGCCCAATACAACGGCGATTTTAGCATGACACGCGCGGAGGTGGATTTTTCCAAAGTTTTGCGCGACTGGGATGGTTTCGGTTTCAACTATGTTGAAGTGCCGCAAACAATGGATTACGACAAAGATCCGCAAGAGTACGGCGGCTTCAGCCTGCTTACGGAAAAGGAGCGCCAGGAAATCATTGATCTTATTTTTGGCGACGATGGCCTGAAACCCGGCATCGTCAAAATGTTTTTCGATCCGTTCCATCAAAAAGAACCGGGTGGTGAATTTGACCACGAAACGACGACAAAATGGATGCGCTATTTCGTTCGCGAGGGTTTGAAGAAAACGCGCGCACGCGGTGAAAATTTTGAGATCATTACAACATTGTACGGTCCGCCGCCATGGGCGACACAGCAAAAATTCCTGCGCGGCCGCGATCTTGATCCGGCGCAAAAATACAATCTTGCCGACTACATTATTGACTGGGTGGATTATCTCAAAACCGAGGAAAAATTTCCAGTCAAATGGATTTCTCTGCACAACGAAGGCGAAGACTGGATGCGCTGGCCGGTTGACGGCAAAGACGGCAACATTGGTTTTGGCCATGATTACAATATGTTTTGGCCGCCGGAGCAGGTGGTGGATTTTCTCAAATTCATGCGCCCCATGTTGGATGAACGTGAACTGTTTGATGTCGGCCTGACACCCGGCGAATGCACCAACTGGTACCGATTTTCTCACTGGGGTTATGCCGATGCCATTGCCGAAGATCCTGGTGCGCTTGCAAACCTCGGCATGGTGGTGTCGCATGGTTTTTATGGCGGCACGTATGGCCGCTGGTTTGGCGAACATCGTTCTGTCGGGATTGATGTCATTCGAGAAAAACGACCGAACATGCACGCCTGGGTGACCTCCACGAGCTGGAGTAAAATGGATGCGGACAATCTGAAAGAACATCACGGCAATATTTACACGGCCAAAGTCAACGGCATCATTCCGTGGGCCGGTATCCAGCGCCCGGCCAAATGGGTGGGCGGCGATCCGAATCCCGGCTGCGCCATTAATGTGGACGAGGAGGGCAACTATACGGTGCGCCGCGGCTATCACTATTACAAACAGGTATCGCGGGCCGGGCAGCCCGGCATGGGCGTGGCCTGGACCATGGCTATGGATTCCGAAATGGCCGTCATCGGATTTTCCAGAAACGGCACGGATAATCCGGATGCTTTTGTTTTGATTAATATTGCCCAAAATGATAAAACGGCCGCGGTGAAAGTAAAAGGCGGCGCGAGCAAAACCTACGAAGCGTTTCGCACAACCGATGATGAAACGGATTTGTATAATGCGATGGGTGATTATGATTTGAACGACGACGATGTGATTTTCTACCAAGCCCCGGCGCGTTCAGCCACGACGTTTTTTGCGAAATAGATACACGTGAAAAGGCTCGGAGGCTGCAAAAACCTCCGAGCCTTTTCACGTTTCACTCACGGCTCATTCATCCTTGATGTACAGCGCCTTACTCACCACCGAAAAGCATTTCCTTTTTGCCGCATTTTTTCACTATATTTAAAAACATCACAAAAGAGGCACGTGGATAGTGATCAAAATTATTACATTCGTTCATATTTTTTTTACGATTAGTCTGATCGCGCAAACAATTGTCGAACCTGTGACCTTTAGTGTTGAACGCGGGTATCAAACTGAGGCGTTTCAGCTAGAGCTCTCGTGCAGCACGCCGGGCGCTGCTCTCCGTTATACCACAGACGGCAGTAGTCCATCCGCAAAGGTGGGGAAAACTTACACCGATCCTATCACTATTGAAACAACCACGGTCATTCGCGCCATTGGATTCAAAGAAGGATTTGCTGATTCCGACGTCGGCACCCACACTTATATTTTTATTGAGGATGTTCTCCACCAACCTTTCGAGGTCGACGGCTATCCTATAAAAGAATATTGGGCCGGTTCTAACGCGTATGTGGATTTTGACAATGAAATGGATCCGGACATTGTCAACGATCCGGCATACGCCGATGATATCCGAAAAGGCTTTCTCGAGATCCCGACCATGTGCCTCGCTCTCAGCACAGACGATTTCTGGACGTTTTACGACAGCGATGATGATGAAGAGTCGATCACATCAGTCGAGCTCATTTATCCGAATGATCCATTCAAGAATGAACAGATCACGTGTCTAATCAAGGCACATAGTCATAATCGGCTAAAGCGCTCCATGCGGTTGATGTTCAAATCCGAAACTGGATCGGGAAAATGGCATTCAAATATTTTTGTAAATGCGCCGAGAAATGGCGACAGTGCGACAGACGAATTTGATAATATTGTTTTGCGCGCCGGCAACAACCGCTCGTGGGCGCGCGTGTGGAACGATGGCCGCGCCGCCTATACGCGCGATCAATGGTATCGCGATTCGCAGATTGAAATGTCCGGTATTGGCTCGCATGGCACCTTTGTGCATCTGTTTGTTAATGGATTGTACTGGGGGATGTACAATCCGGTTGAACGTCCGGATCATTCGTTTTCTGCCGAATATTTGGGCGGTGATAAAGATGATTGGTTCGCCGTCAGTCACGGCGGCGAATTTAACGGCGATAGCCAGCAGTGGGAGTTTATCAAAAACTCGCTGCCGACGCTGGATATGAGTAAAACCGAGAATTATGCAAAAGCGCAAGAATACCTCGATTTAGAACGATACATCGACTATCTCATCCTCACCTGGTCAACCGGCATGCAGGATTGGCCGAAAAACAACTGGTGGGGCGGCAATCACAATAATCCGCCCGGACCGTTCCGCTATTACGGCTGGGACTGCGAATGGGCGTGGGATGTCACGGCAGGCGCTAATGAAGGCGCCTGGGTGCATCCGGAATTTCGCCGCGGGAAAAACAGCTCCATTCCGCTGGCACAAATCTGGCACGCCTTGCGCAAGAATGATGAATTCATGATGCTGTTTGCCGACCGCGTTTACAAGCAGTGCTTTAACGACGGCCCATTAACGCCGGAAAACTCGCAGGAGCGCTGGTTGGTTCTCAACAATTTCATTCGCAATGCCGTTGTCTGCGAGTCGGCGCGTTGGGGCGATGCCATGCGCAGCGAAGGTCATCCCACCCGCACTCGTGACGACGACTGGCAGGATCAAGTCGATAAACTGTACGATCTTATGGATGATAATGCCAATCGCCTTGTGGAGGCGCTGCGGGATGAAAATTATTATCCGCCCCTCGATCCGCCGCAGATCAAACAAAACAAGTCAAAGTTAACTTTTACCCAGCGGCAATCCGGCACCATCACCTATACGTTGGATGGGACGGATCCCAGGTTGTCGGGTGGCGAGCTGTCGAATTCAGCATTCGAGATCAAAGGTGGTGAATCGATTACCTTTGCCAATGCCGCTATCATCAATGCTCGACTTTACATTTTGGGTCAGTGGAGCGCGCTCTTTCAAGACACCTATTATACGGAAATGGATTTATCGGCTGTCAAAATTACCGAAATCATGTACGGCCCGCTCAACTGGAACGGCATTCCTTTTGAGGATTTGCAATTTATCGAGATCAAAAACACGGGCGACAAAGCCATCAACATGACGGGCCTGAAAATATCCGATGGCATCGAGTGCGAGATCCCAGCGGGCATGATGATTCAACCCGGCGCTTTCACGCTGATTGTCAGCGACTCCCTTTCTTTTTTCAAACGCTATAACATCCTACCGGA
>CAYSNA010000037.1:0-20458 GCA_964432185.1 uncultured Cytophagia bacterium | reverse complement strand
TGGCAGCACGCTGTCGCGCCGTTTGGTCGAATACGGCGCCAATGTGTTGATCGTTGATTCGCTGATTCCGGAGTATGGCGGCAATCTGTTCAATGTTGAGGACATTAAAGATCTGGTGCGCATCAATATTGCCGATATCCGCGACCAGCACGGCATGGATTATCTCGTGCGCGGCCAGGATTATATTTTCAACCTTGCCGGCCAGGTCAGCCACATCGACAGCATGAACGATCCGTACACGGATTTGGATATCAACTGTCGCGCGCAATTGTCGATTCTCGAAGCGTGCCGCCATCACAATCCGGGCGTCAAAGTCGTGTACGCCGGCACGCGCCAGCAGTACGGCAAGCCGGATTATCTGCCGGTGGATGAAAAACATCTGCAGCATCCCACGGACGTCAACGGCATCAACAAAATGGCGGGCGAGTGGTATCACATCTTGTACAACAATGTCTATGATATTCGCGCGTCTTCACTGCGGCTGACCAACACGTATGGGCCGCGGCAGTTGATGAAGCACAATCGCCAGGGTTTTATGAGCGTGTTCATCCGCCAGATTATTGAAGGCGAAAAAATCCGACTCTTTGGTGACGGCAAACAGATCCGCGATTTTAATTACGTTGAAGATGTGGTGGATGCGTTTCTGCTCGTTGCCGGATATTCGGATTGCGACGGCCATATTTACAACCTCGGCGGCGATGAGCCGATGATGCTCGTTGATCTCGTGCAGTTGATGATCGATGTCGCCGGTGAGGGCAGCTACGAACTGGTGCCGTTCCCGGAAGAAAAAAAGCGTATCGACATCGGCGATTATTACGGCGATTATCGCCGCATCAAAGCCGTCATGGGCTGGAAATATCGCACCAGCATGCGTGACGGGCTCGAAAAAACTTTTGACTATTACAGAAAACACAAAGAACATTATTGGTCGAATTAAACATGCAAAAAAGAGAAATTCCATTTGGCGATTTGAAACGTCATTATGCCGAGATAAAACCACGAATTGATGATGCCGTGTTGCGTGTGCTGGAGAGCGGCTGGTACATACTCGGCAAAGAGCTGGAACATTTTGAAAAAGAGTTTGCCGATTACACAAGCGCCTCTTTTGCCATCGGCGTTGGCTCCGGCACCGAAGCGCTGCATCTCGCGCTTGTGGCGGCCGGCGTTGAACCCGGCGATGAGGTCATCACCGTGGCCAATACGGCCGTGCCGACGCTTTCCGCTATTTCCTTTGCGCAGGGCATTCCTGTATTTGTTGAAATTGATCCCGACTCCTATTGTATGGATGCGTCGCGGATCGAAGCCGCCATTACGCCAAAAACCAAAGCCATCGTGCCGGTGCATCTTTATGGCCATGCTTGCGACATGCCGTTTATTATGGAAATCGCTGAAAAGCACAATCTTAAGGTAATTGAGGATTGCGCCCAGGCGCATGGCGCCAGGGTCGGCGATCAAATGGTCGGCACCTTTGGTGATTTTGGCTGTTTCAGTTTTTATCCCAGCAAAAATCTTGGCGCCTTTGGCGATGCCGGAATGGTGACCACCAACAATGCGGCCAACGCCGATGCGATTGTGAAACTGCGAAATTATGGCCAGTCCAAACGCTATTATCACGATTCCATCGGCTTTAACAGCCGGCTCGATGAACTGCAGGCCGCTATCTTGTCAACACAACTCGAGTTTTTACCGGCATGGACAACACGCCGCCGCGAGATCGCGCGTTTGTTTTACAAAAATATCTCGAATAAAAATATCTATTTGCCGCGCGTCAAAGATGGCGTCGAACACGTCTATCATCTCTTCGTCATTCGCCATCCGCGCCGCGATGAATTGCGCCTGCACCTGGAGGAACACGGCATTGGCTCGCAGATACATTATCCTGTGCCCTGTCATTTGCAGCAGGCGTATGAATTTCTTGGCGTCCCCAAAGGCCGACTGCCGATCACGGAAAATTATGCGCAGACCGTTTTATCGCTGCCGAATTACCCGGAATTGACGGATAACGAAATTTTATACATTTGTGATGTGCTGAATAAATTCTAATATGCTAAAACCACGACTGGACAACACGCCGGATAGTCCGTTCAGGAATCCGGCATTTCTTTTTGCGATGATTCTGCTCGCCGGGTTGGCGGTGCGCCTGCTTCTGTTGCAGGTCCGCTGGATTAATCCCGATGAAGGCGCGCATCTGCTGGACGCGCGATTACTGCTCGACGGACAATGGCCGGTCGCCGATTTCGGCTCGCGCCAGCCGTTTTATGTTTTGCTTATCGCTCTGTTTTTGAAAATTTTTGGCGTTACAATTTGGGCGGGCCGTTTGATGCCGTTGCTCTCATCGCTCGGCGTTGTGACGGTGTTGTATGTTTTCGGCAAAAAATGGTTTAACAGCAAAACCGCTCTCACATCTGCGTTAATTTATGCACTGCTGCCGCTCGTTGTTTTCTGGTCCACCATCGTCAAGACCGAGCAGCTCGCTATTTTTCTCGGTCTGTCAAGCATGCTTCTGCTGCTCGACGGTTTGAACAAAAGAGCGCTGCTCCTTTTTCTCTCCGGTGTTTTGGCGGCTCTGGCTTTTTACGTCCGCCAGCCCACGCTCTATTTGCCGATGGCGGCTGTGCTGTTTTTGCTCATTTTGAAGAAGAACTTGATTCGAAATGTCATCCTCTATGCGCTAGGTTATTTGGCCGTGACCGCCATTGTCTTTGTGCTTTATCTGCCACAGATGGGCATTCAGGATATTCTGTTTTCGCAGCTCAATCCGCTCAATTTAATCTGGAACCGATTGATGCACCTGCTCGGCTGGCTGCCGGCGGAATATAGTATTGTTGATAACGCCGGATTTCGCGTGCTGGATCAGGATATGAGTTATACGCTTAATGCCTGGTACCACGCGCTGGCGTTTTCGCTGTTTATCGTCGTTGGGGCGATTGGAGCGCTGGTGTCAAAACGGTTTGAAAAAGGCTCACGGCAACACCTCGCTTCAATCCTGCTTTTGTGCTGGAGTGGTTTCGCTTTCCTGCTCTATCTCTATCAAACCGCCAGTCGCGGCTTTTACAGCCAATATTTTACCGAAGCGCTGCCGCCACTCATTCTGCTCGCTGCCGTTTTAATTGTGGACGCAGTGGAGAAAATAAAATTGAAAAAAACTGTCGTCGCGGTGACGGCGGTAATTTTATTTTATGGCATCTATCTGGCGCAAAAAATATTCTGGCAGATCACGCCCGGCATGGTTGGCTATCTCGTGCTCAGCATTGGTTTGGCCGGACTCGTTTTCTTTTTCGCTGTTCAACGGACAGCGTCATTTCGTCAATTGCTGTTGTGGATTTTTATACCGATTATGACCAGCGCCATTGCCGCCGTTCTGTTGAAACGCTTTGACATGCACGACCTGTATCGCTTTATTCTGGCGCTTCTGGTGCTGTATGCCACTTTTTATGGATTGAATTTAGTTACGGATAAAAAGATCGCCTTTCGCTTTTTGTTTATGTTGATTGGATTTTTCTACGCCGCGTTTTATTCCGGTTTTATCATCGGCCCAAAATACGAAGCCATTTGGGCACAGTCGACGCTGAAGGATGTGTCGAACTTTTTGCGGGAGGATGGCGAGACATCCTACGATATTTTGAGCGGCGGCACCATCTGGACGTTTGAATCCAGGTTACAGCCGTACCTCAACGTGCCGCATCCAACCGAGTTTTACAAACATCAGTATGATGATTTTGAATTGATCTTTGCAAAGAATCCGCCGCACTATATCATTCTGGATGGTTATACCAAACGCAAATTTGCCCGGTACTGGACTTTTATCAAAGAGCAGATGGACCTTCACTACACAAAAGTCAAAACGTTTGACGGCTCAAAATATCCCGTTGAGATTTATGTCCTAAAACCAGATCCGCGCGGCGAAAGCGGATTTTTTACGGAGGCGGTTCAATGAGTTCTCTCAAACGTAAAACCGTGTCCGGCGTGTTGTGGTCCGGTTTGTCGAAAATTGTCATGCAGCTCGTTCTTGTTCTCGTTACGGCCATCCTCGCGCGCCTGCTCTCGCAGGATGATTTTGGCGTCGTCGCTATGGCGGCGGTCATCACCGTCGCCATCGGCATGGTGAACGACAAAGGCCTCGGCATGTCCATCGTACAAAAAAAGGACATGCAGGCATCGCATCTCTCCACCATGTTTTGGGGCAGCGTGGCGTTTGGCGCCTTGCTCTACCTCGTGTCGTTTGTCGCGTCTTTTCCATTAGCGCTGTTTTTTAGACAAGATATCGTTCAACCCGTTTTTGCCGTCATTGCGCTGGGTTTTCTCATCGGCGGTTTCGGCATCGTACAAAAATCACTGCTGACGCGCGACATGGATTTTAAAAAACTCGCTCTTATTGAAGTCGCGGCTGCGGTGTTTGCCGGCGCATGCGCCGTGATCGCCGCTTTTCTTGGCCTTGGTGTATGGAGCCTCGTCATCAATGCCCTGGCGCGCGATTTTATGACCGTGCTGATGCTGTGGATCTTTTGTTCCTGGCGTCCCCAACTGCATTTTTCGACATCCGAATTTAGAGAATACCTCGGATTTAGCGGCAACGTCTTGGCGAATGACGGCGCCATCTATCTGATCACCAACACCGACGTAACGATCATTGGCCGCGTCCTCGGCAGCGCGCCGCTCGGCGTCTATAACCTGGCGCTTTATCTCGTCAAGCTGCCGATTACGCGTTTGTCGGGCATCGTCGCCAAAGTCGTCTTCCCGGCCTTTTCATCCTTACAGAATGACCTCGGCA
Organism: uncultured Cytophagia bacterium; assembly: GCA_964432185.1. GTDB lineage: Bacteria > Zhuqueibacterota > Zhuqueibacteria > Residuimicrobiales > Krinioviventaceae > Kriniovivens. Next base: position 15,687 of record CAYSNA010000037.1, on the reverse strand, counting down.
AATTTAAAGTCGCTTATCTTAAAGCAATCAAATATATTTCATTATTGACCTTTCCAATGCTAGCGATACTCGCTGTTTTTTCGCGCGAGGTTATTCTTGTCGTTTTTGGTGAAAAATGGATTGACATGGTGTGGCCATTGATTATCCTCACGCCAATGGCGATGCTCAAATCCGTCGGCACGATCAAAAGTTCGGTGCTTATGGCTGTCGGCCGTCCGGACATTGAGCTGAAATGGAATCTTGTCTATCTCGCGCCGCTGGCCGGTGCGGTGTATTACGGCACGCGTTTTGGCCTTATTGGCGTGGCCACCGCATTCACGACATTATATGTGGTGACCTTTCCGATCATTCAGCAGATTACCAATCGGCAAATCTCTGTAACGTTTGGTGAATTTCTGCGGTCAATTTCCGCGGCATTTTTCGGCACGCTTTTGCTCGGCGGCGTTGGTGTGGGCGTCCGGTACCTGTTGAGTGACATCCTGAATCTGCCTGATATTTTAGTCCTGGGTGTTGGCGCTATTGTGGCCGGATCGGCTTATCTGCTGGTTTTAACTCTAATTGATAAAAAGACTGTTTCTGAATTTCGCAGTATGATTTTAAAAAAGAAGCCAGGCATATTACAACCTTTAAATAAAGTGGTGGTATCCGAATGAAGATAGCGATTATGGGCATTCGCGGCATTCCGGCAAATTACGGCGGTTTTGAGACCTTTGCCGAAAATCTGGCGCCGCGATTGGTGAATATGGGACATGAGGTGACGGTTTATGGCCGCTCGAATACCATTGAATACGATCAGGAATTTTATAAGGGCGTGCGCATTAAAATTTTGCCCACCATCAGCCATAAATATCTCGATACGGTCATTCACACCTTTGTCTGCACCATGCACAGTTTTTTTACAAAATACGATGTTGTTTTTGTGTGCAACAGCGCCAACGCGATATTTTGTTTTGTCCCGCGCCTTTTGCGCAAACCGGTTGTCCTGAATGTGGATGGCCTGGAGTGGAAACGCCAAAAGTGGAATTGGGCGGGAAAAACATTTTACAAAATGTCCGAGTTTTTAGCGACGTTTATGCCAAACGAAATTGTCACCGACGCAATCGATGTGCAGCAGTATTACGAAAAAAAGTTCAACAAAAAATCGACCTTTATTCCATACGGCGCGCCGGAAGAAAATGTCGAGACCAAAACTGTGTTGGACAAATTTGGTTTGAAAACGGACGAGTACATCTTGTACGTCAGCCGTATGGAGCCGGAAAATAACGCGCACCGCGTTGTCAAGGCTTTTGAAAAAGTCAGGACCGATAAAAAACTCGTGATGGTTGGCGATGCGCCGTACTCGACCGAATACATTGCCAATTTAAAAAAGACAACCGATCGGCGCATTATTTTTACCGGTTATGTTTTTGGTGATGGCTACAAGGAGCTGCAGAGCAACGCCTGGTTTTATGTCCAGGCCACCGAAGTGGGAGGGACGCACCCGGCGCTGGTTGAAGGCATGGGATATGGCAATTGTATTTTGGCCAACGACGTACCGGAACATCATGAAGTGCTCGGCGATACCGGCGTTTATTTTTCCAAAACGGATGATGACGACCTGGCGGCGAAAATGCAAATGCTGTTGGATAATGCCGATCTGGTCAAACAAAAACGCGAGGTGATTTTGCAGCGCGTGCGCGCCAAATATAGCTGGCAGCGCGTCACCGAGCAGTATGAAGAGCTTTTTAAAAAAGTGGCAAAGAAAAATTGAACCTCGAATGTCACGAATAAATAATATCGCGCCAAGCCGCCAAGCCGCAAAGAACTTGTAATATGATTTTATGCGGCTTTGCGCCTTGGCGCGACATTGATAGTCCCAGGCGCTTTTGAGAACTGATATATGAGTCTTACAAAATCTAATACTCGACTATTTTTGCTTTTATCGATATTGTTTCTCGCCTTTTTTCTCCGTTTTTACGGATTAAATTTTGGCGAGCCCTACAACTATCACCCGGATGAAACAAAACTGGTGACCCAGGCCGGACGTTTGCTGGCGACCAAGTTTATCGACAAGGACGCCTATTTCGGTATTCGTGTCTATCCGCCGTTTTACACCTACCTGCTCGCGGGTGCGATGGGCGTTTATATCGGCATCGGATTAATGACCGGCCGATTCGAGTCGCTCGCCGCCGTGCAAACCGCCTACGAGTCCGATCCGTTTCAATTTTTTCTCATCAGCCGTGCGCTCGTGGCGGTGATGGGCGCGTTATCAATTTTACTTATTTTTTGGATTGGTAAGCGGCTCTATTCACAAAAAATCGGATTACTGTCGGCCTTGCTGCTGGCGGTCAATTTTGTGCATGAGCGAAATTCCCATTTCGGCACCGTCGATATACCCGCGGCCTTTTTCGGCTTGCTCTGTGTCTATTTTTGCGTCCGTATTATGCAGGATGGGAAAATGCGATTTTACATTCTTGCCGCTGTCTCTGCGGCTTTGGCGCTGGCGACCAAGTTCAGTATGCTGATAATCGTTTTTCCGATTCTGGTCGCCCATGTTATCCGCTTTTCTCCAAAGCTCTGGTTGCCAAAACTGCTCGATAAAAAATTGTGGATTGCCGCCGCAACAGGCGTGATTGCATTCCTGTTCGCGTGCCCCATTATCTGGCTGGATTTTAAGGAAACCTGGGGCGGCATCGTGGGCACAACGCGATTCGAGTCCGTCGGTAAAATCGGCAGCGGCGGCAGCCTGTTGTCGTATTGGACCGGTGACCAATCGGACGGTTTTGGCGTGTTTTATCCCAACTCGATTCCGGAAACATTCGGCATTGTGCTGACGGCACTCGCGGCCATCGGACTTTTATATATGCTGATCAAACATAGAAAACAGGATTGGCTGATTCTCGTCGCCACCATTCCAATGTACCTGCTGTTTGAAAAAATGTCCATTAAAGCGATGCGGCACATTTTGCCGATTATCCCGTTTTTACTGTTGGCGGCAACCGTTTTTCTCGTCGAAATGAGCGAAAAAATCCGTGTTCGTTTTTTGAAAATAATCGTCCTGGCTGCTGTTTTTGTTTTTATTTCAGCAACTCAAGTGCATACAGCGATCTCCTATCAGCGCGCGCTCATGGCGACCGATCCGCGCACGCGCGCCACGCAATGGATTGAGGAAAATATACGATCCGGCAGCGCTGTCGCTGTTGAGGAGTTTCCTCCATTGATGTTTGAAAAAGACGACACAGGATTTGATGTGTACCGCACCAAATGGACGTCGAAAACATTGACGAGACGGGACGAATTTGACAACTTTGCGGCTCAACATGACAGCGTCTATTATATTTCGGATGATTTCACACGCCAGACGTTCGCCTGGAAATATACCGCGCAAAAATATCCGGACATTACGCTGGATCGTCTCCAGTTTTTCCAGGAACTTGAGGCCAATGCCGAAAGACTCGCCGTCTTTTTGAGCGCACAGCCGAAAATTCAGCCGACGATAATTATCTATTTGATAACCCCGCACACCAACCTCGCACACGAAACCGAATGAGCTATCCATGACACGCGTGATTCACTTTTTGAAAAATCGATATGTCCTGCTTTTTTTGCTTCTCGCCGCGGTATTGCGTGTTCTTTATGTTGTGTCGTTGGAAGAGCGCTATTACTATTTTGACACCGCTCACTACGACAGCGCCGCCTGTTCCATTTTGGAAAACGGTACATTCGGAAAAAGCCTGCATTATTATGACGACTATGAGCATTATTGTCTTGAGCCGGTCTATCCCATTTTTCTCGCCGGCATCTATAACGTTTTTGGCCACAGTTTTTTGGCCGTTCGGCTTGTGCAGGTGTTGTTGTCTGTCCTGCATTTGTGGATCATTTTTTTGATCGTCCGATTGCTTCGCCCCGCAGCCGCCAAATGGGCGCTGGTGTTCGGCGCGGTCTATCCGTTTTTCATTTATATTTCAGGATTGCTTTACGTCACTCAGCTTTTTGCGCTCTTTTTGTCATTGACCATCTTTTTCTTTTTAAAATATAGCCGGCGATATGCCATTCATTGGCTGGCGCTTTCGGCGCTTTTTCTGGGTTTGGCCATTGCCGCACGCCCGGTTGCCATGCCGATGGTTTTATTCTTGGCCCTCTGGATTCTCTTTTTCGCTCGTATCGATTTTCGTCAAAAAATTGGCCATGCTCTCCTTGCAAGTTTTTGTATTATGCTTGTGCTTACACCCTGGACAATCCGCAATTGGAACGTTTACCACATACTGTCCCCGGGCCGCACCTGCCTGGCGGAAACGCGCGTCTTTGAAACGCTCGATCTAGAATATCGCATTGAGGACAGCAAAAAAATGACGACCTTTCCGGTGCGAGAATTCTCCGTTCAGGTGACCGGCGACACTGATTCGCCCATTTTTACGTGCTATGCGGATGGCGAAATAATCGCCAAACTCGAGGTGAACGAATCTTTTGAACGCCTGGATACGGCATACGTCGGTCTGTTGGCCAAGGGCGGATCGGCGATGACGATCGGACATCTGCGGTTCGCACAGGATGATGATATTGTGCTGTCTTCACAAAACGCCATTGTTGGAGAAAAATCGCCGGAAATTAGTTTTGACAGCTCCGGCATTTTGATCCAGCCATCGGAAATCAGTTGGCGATACGCCGCCACTTTTTCACCAGCGTTGAAGACAAACCGATTTTACATGAGCTATCCTGAATCCATCAAGCCAGGGGATGTGAGCCGGATCGCCATTCTTTTTAATCTGGATCGTCCCTCGCTGGACGCCAACGGCTACATGATCTGGCTGCACCCGTGGATGCAGGCTGATTTATGGCGCATCGAAAAAGGCCGACCGATGCGTTCTGTGAACACCATCGATCTCTTTCTCAAGGAACATCCAGTGGACGTAAAAGAGCTGGTGATGAAGGATCCGATGCGATTCCTCACAAAACATGTCATTCCTGAATTTCTCAATTTCTGGTCGCCGGGCATCAAGCGGATCACAACCTCATCAAATGTTGGCCGCGCCATGAACGCCATGTCCTTGCTCTTTTTTACGCCGCTGCTGATTTTGTTTCTTGTCGGAACTATCGCTTTTGCCAAAGAGTGGCAGCTTTTACTCGTTTTATATATACCGATCGCGACAATTTCCGGCGTCTATTCGATCTTTTTTACAGAGCTGCGCTATCGTATTCCCATTGATGCTTTTCTCATTATCCTTGCTGCCATTGGCTGGCACTGGCTGCTGCATGTGCTCAAAAAACGACGACTCCGGGTTTGAATTTGGGTGTGTCTCTTGCCGCCATGTTTTCCCATTATGAGACAATTTCCAGTTCGTTTTAATACAGATAGCGTTCCAATAGAATAAAAATTTTCTGGACTGTTTTTAGTCTGATGAATAACCTGTTTTTTATAGATGGTTAGTACAATGAAATCAAGGTATTAAGTTTTTGGAAAATTGTCTGATTTTCTGCCTGTTGCGGAAAGCCATCAGCATGACCAATACAGGGTATGGTACGATTGTTGATAAAACCCGTAAAGTTTGTCTTGATAATATAAAGTGCTTGTGAATACTTTGAAGAAAAAATGTCTCGTATTGATGGATTGGGCGCCGCCGCAAGATTGGGTGTTTAAAAAACAACTCGATCTTGTTTTTCGCACCGATATCTTTTACGATAACACCAAAAAGGGCTACAATACCCGAATCGAAAAAGTGTTGTCATTATGGAAGAGTTATGTCGTGACCGGATTTAGAGCGTTTCTGACCCTGCGCCATTATGATATTGTCTACGCCTGGCACGCTGTCATGGGATTAGTGGTGGCGTTTCTCTGCCGATTTTTTCATGTCAAACATCCAAAGATTATCATCGCCCAATTGATCATTCCACAACGACAACCGGGGCTGAACCAATTCCTGCGTGAGACATTCATCCGTTACGCATTGAAGCGCGTCGACTCTGTCATTGTCTACTCCACGATTGAGGCTGAATTTTACGAAGAACGCTACGGTAATGGCATCACACTGTTCACTTTTTTGCCCCTGGGCATTGAATTGTCGAATCACCGACCCGCCTCGGACGAAAACTATATTTTTAGCGGCGGTCGCAGCAATCGCGATTATGCGACACTCGCCAGAGCTGTAAACGGACTGGATTGCGAGGTGAAAATTGCCGCGCAGCGGTTTAATCTCGCCGATATCGAATTGCCGCCGAACGTGACGCCGCTGTATGATGTTTATGGCGAAAATTTCTTAAAGGTGATGGCCGGCGCCTCCATCGTCGTCATTCCTCTTGAACGTGTTGATGAATCGTCCGGCCAGCTTGTGCTGCTGAACGCCATGACATTTGGCAAGCCCATCATCATTACCAAAAGCCGCGGGGTGGAGGATTATATCAGCGATGATGAAAGCGTCATCACAGTGCCGCGGAAAAATTCTTTTGCCTTGCGCACTGAACTGGATCGGCTACTCAATTCAGAGGCGGAGCGCGATCGGTTTGGATCCGCGGCGCGCGAGGCGGTAAAACAGTTCTCCATTGCCAAACAAGGCGAGCGCGTTGCCGCTTTTATGGAACGACGCCTGAATGCCGAATACGATATTTCCGAAATGGTGACCAATTCATGAATATGCAAAAAATTCTGCTCATCGGATTTGGCTTTCTGCTGACGATTGAGCAGGGTTACACCGTTGTTCTTGGCGTGCTCAGCAACGGCGTGGCGCGCGGCGCCGACATTATTATGCCGGTCGACCTGATGATGTACGGTCTTCTGATGATGAAACCGGCAAAACCGGTTCCGGCAAAACTGAAAGGTTTACGCTCTTTTGCCATAAGTATGGCAGTGATTTATCTGTTATGGACGGCTGCCGGGGAAGTGTGGGCCGTTGAAAAAGCGGATTTCCGTTTCGCGCTCGTACACCTCGCTCGTGCCGTACTGGTGTTTGCTACGATTTTGAGTCGGATCACCGATCGGCAGGACGTGATCGAGTTTACTAAAGGAGTTATTTACGGTCTTGGTTTTGAAGCGTTTATCGGCGTGTGGCAATGGCAGATTGGTCCGGTAACTTTGCCGTTTATCAATGTGGTGAACGAATGGCGCGCTACCGGAACAATAGGTGTTGGTAATGCTTTCGGCTGTTATCTCGCCATGCTCGTTCCCATCGCTATTCGCATGGCGTTGTTCACAAACATTAAACCAAAGTGGCTTTGGGGCGTTATCTCGGTTTTCTCGCTTGCATCGTTATTAGCGACGTATACGCGCGGCGCCTGGTTATCGCTTTCGGTTTCATTGATGTTTTTCTTTTACCTCGACTTTTTGAAAAAGAAACTGTCGCGCAAACAGATCAACTGGTTGTTGATCGTTTTTGTCCTGGGTGTAGCTTTTACCAGCATCAAGTACGGTGATACCATTTCCGGACGAATGGAAAATTCAGCCGAGGCCATTAACAGTGATGATAAGCACAGCCGCATGGGACTGGCCAAAGATGCCATGCGAATTATTAAACAGAATCCAATTACCGGTGTGGGATTAAATCAGTATCGTTATCACGCGGATGAAGAAATTCAAGGCACGCGAATCGTGCACAACGTTTACCTGTTGATTGCCGCGCAGCAGGGCATTCCGGGCATTCTACTTTTTGTTGTGCTTAATCTAACTTTGTTTATTGCTGGATTTAAAATCAGGAAATCCAAAGATCCGGTACTATACCATATTGGCATGGGCGGGCTTGCAGGTATGATGTCCAATCTTATATATTATCTGGCGGCGCCGGATTATCGTTTGGTTATTCTCAAATTACATCATTGGCGGGCGGCTGCCATGCTGCTGGCTATTCTGATCGTCGATGACCATACCATGCAATTACGCAGAAAAATACTCATGCGCAAAAAAATGCTGGCGCAACAAAAAGCGCAGCATAACCAACAACCAGAATTACCGTTGAATGAAACAGCTATACAAAAATATTAGCTTTACCAGCCTGCATCAATTTATCGTAACCGGATTGGCATTTATACTGGTGCCGGTGGCAACGCGATATTTGGGCCTGGAAAACTTTGGCGTCTATACCCTGGCGACCACCATTGGCTTTTTTGTCAGTCTGTTGGCCGATCTCGGCATATCAACTATCCTGACGCGCGAAATCTCCAAACGACCGCATCTGGCTTCAAAATTTTTCGCGCGCGTGTTGAGCACAAAACTGCTTCTCACGCTGGTTGCTATCTTGCTTTTGTTGATTGCGCTGAAGGTTTTAAACTACCCTCAAAGACACGCGCACGTCATTTTGGTTTTTTCCATTTCGGCGGTTCTTGGATCGTTTTCAAGCGCCGCGTTCGGCGTGTTTCGAGGCCTTGAACAAATGCAGTATGAAGCCATTGGCGTCTCGGTTGATAAAATAATTTCCGTAATTGTCGGCATTGTTTTGCTTGTCCTTGGATTTGGCCTGGAAGAATTTATCTGGTCTTTTGTCGTGTCCGGGATATTTCTGTTTGTCTATTCATTCACCATTCTCTATAAAAAGTTTTTAGCATTTGAATTGCAATGGCATTATCGGCAAAGCGCCATCATTTTAAAAATTTCAGTTTTTCTTGGCGTTTCGGCATTTTTGTCCATGGCCTATAATTATCTCGACATTATAATGCTGTCGAAAATGGTGAGCGATAAAGATATTGGCTACTATGGCGCCGCGTATCGCGTTTTGGCTGTGACGCGCATTTTTCCTACTATTTTGGTGACGGCATTTCTACCGCAGCTCTCGGCGCATCATAAAGATACGAATCAATTGAGCACTTTTTTCACTGAAGGCGTCGGCTATCTTTTTCTAATCATTTTTCCGCTCATTCCGGCGGTAGTGGTTTTGGCCGAACCCATCATGTACTTTATCTGCGGCGCCGAGTTTATGACCGGTGGAGATGCCGCACTCGGCGCAAACGCCTTGCGCATCCTGGCATGTGCGATTGCCGCGCAGATCATGAACATATTTTTTGTGCCGCTTTATGTGGCGACCAACAATCAGAAAAAGATTGTGCATTTTCAAGTCGTTGGGCTGATGGTCAATATTGGCCTCAATTTGGTGCTCATCCCGTCACTATCGATCGTCGGTGCGTCCATCGCCACAGTGGCCACAGAGATGTGCATTTTTCTGCTCATTTTTTACTGGATGCGAAAACGACTCGGCGTCAAGCTGATGCCATCATTAAAATACAGCGCCAAAGTCATCATGAGCACCGCCCTGATGATGCTGTTCATCTTTTTCGCCATAAGGCAACATTTTCACATTTTGCTGATTGTTGCCGCCGGCCTGGTGGTTTATATCGTGACGCTGGAAGTGACGAATACGCTCAAATTTTCCACCATGGCCAAAGCGCTGGCGAGTTACAAATCCGGGGCGTAGTGTCCCATGTTTTAACATTTTTTCGGGCGAGTTGACCAGAATATGGGGCAGCTCGGCACATTGGCTGTCTATTAGATGATTTTTTGAGTCAATGGCAAGTATTTGAAAATATGCAGCATACTGCACCAATACAACACGGAATTGGAAATAAAAATAATGATTGACGGGCATAATTCAATCTGGCCTGGCGTTTGCTTAATCAGGGACAACGCTGTCGAATTCCCGGTTTGAATCTGCCCGATGAAACGAACGAGGATTGTGTGGGCGACGATAAAATCAAAAGACTGCGAGAATTCTATCAGCGTGAAAATGCACTCGTAACATCACCATTTATAAATGATAATCTGGTACTGAATCGTGACCTGTTTGCGCATGTCACACGTTCTTTGAATATCGATTTTACCGGTAAAACGGTTCTGGATATTGGCTGCGGTTCCGGCATGTTGGCGTCCTTTTTTGAGGACCATAAAAATTATGTCGGCATGGATCTGAACCTGCGCGAGAGTTTCAAAATTCTGCAGGACGATTCGCATCATTATGCCCAGGCCAATGCGCTGCAATTGCCGGTCGCGGACAACTCGATTGATGTAGCAATCTGCATGGACAGTTTTGAGCATTTCCCGGATCAGGTCGCCGCCACCACAGAAATCAAGCGCGTTCTCAAACCGGGCGGCTATATGCTGCTGTCCATTCCAACTTATGCGAATGTCGCCGGTCTAGTCAAATCGTGGTGCGAGCGCAACGGCACCTACGACAAGGATACCTGGGCGCCGTTCGATTATTGGAAACCGGAAGAGCTGGAACATTTCATGACGCCAAAACGCGTGCGACAGGTTTTTGGCGCCGCCGGATTTACCACCTTTGAACGCATTGGCTACGACCGCGAGGTGGTGGTTGGATTGTTCCCGTGGGTCTGGCATCCGAAAATGCCGGGTAAAATCGCGAGTGCCATCACAAAAAGTTTTTCTCTTGTAGCAAAACCGATTTGCTCGGTGTGGCCGGAAAGCAGTTTACACACCTTTTGGCGAATCGAATAAGGCGAGGGACATTATGTCAAAAAATATTTTACTGTTTCTGTTTCTGTTGATGACACTTGCCGGCGCGCAGGATCGTTTGAATCCACCGTTTCCGCGCACGGCATCTTATTCGCTCGGACAGCAGTACTGGCCGACCTATTCCATTGGCACGCGACTGGAAAAATTGAGCAAATACGACAAGGTCTATATTTACGGCTCGGTTGATGATAACGGCGCCATCAAAGCGCAAAAATTACGCGAGCTGAATGCCGAACAGATTTTGATCGCCATGGGCGTGAACGGTATTTTCTTCAGCGATCCGCCGGAATATTATCTGTATCGATCGTATCAGGGAAAGCTGACGGCCAATATTTCTCCAAACCAGAAAGAGCTGCCAGTGGATAAAACGGACGGCATCAATTTAAATTTTGGTGACGAGTACCGTTTTTGTTACGCCGTCATTAATGGCGATGTGATCAATGTGTATGGCGTTGATGATAACACGCTGTTTGTCCCGGGTGATGGTGACGAATTTTGGCGAGTCAATCAAAATCATAGCGCGGGATCAACCGTGTTCAGCCCGTTGCGAATGTCCGGCCCCGGTATCATTCCGAATTTCAGCGAGTGGTGTCCGCCGGTCAACGGCAAGTATTTGTGGGATTATCTGGCGGAGAAAAATATCGGCAAAAAAATTGACTGGACGCAAAATATCCCGGGCAGCTCACGAAATCTATGGGATGGTCTTTTTCATGATGCCTTTTACGCGAATGTCTATTTGAATGACCAGACCATGGATATGGATCTGAACGGCGTCAATGATTACGAAGAAATGGGCAGCACGCCGGATAAAGCCGGGCAGTACGCCATCAACCCGCACCGCCGTGAATACATTGGCAAGTGGCTGGATAAAGAAAATGAGCTGATGGATCAGTTTGATCCGGATGCGCCAAACATGCTCGGCGTCAACAACGGCGGTACTTGTGAATATTTTTACGATCAGATGAACGGCCACACCTACGAAGGATTTGAGCGCTGGGCCAACTGGTATTATCTCAAAGATGACTGTCTTGCCTGGATGGAAGAGAATAAAAAGCGCAATCGCCCGAGCATGATGTTCATTGAAGATTACATCCCGGAAAAATGGGTCACGGACGGCAAGGATCGTTTCGACAAAATGCTGTACGGTTTGACCACCGCTCTATTATTTGACTGTTACTACGGTATGACCTTTGGTGATTGGTATTATATGATGTTCTGGTACGACGAGTTTGAAACCGATCTCGGCTACGGCAAGGACGATCCGTTTGAACTGCCCAACGGCTTGTGGGTGCGCTATTTTGATAAAGGCGTGGCGGTTTGTAATCCGACAGGATCGCCGCAAACGGTGAATCCTTCGGATTTGGATGGACGGACGTATTACAAATTGCTCGGAGGTCAAAATCCGGAAATGAACAATGGACAGGAATTTACCGGTCCAATAGAGGTATATGCTCACACGTATAATTCAAAAGATGTGCGCGGTGGTGGTATTATCATGTTCACCGAACCGACGGTGTCCGTGTCCGATATAGTTGTGGATAATTTTTATAATAATGATACCTCGCCCGGCAGTGGTCCGGTTGTGCTTGAAGGCGATTGGGGACGTTACGTCACCAAGGGTTATTTGAATATGAACGACAATAATCCCTATTATTGCCAATTCGGCAACACGCAGGTTGTTTTTGGTTTTGATGAAGCCTACGGTTACCACGCCATCGAACCGGGCGGCGGCGATGCAACCGCCACCTGGCGGCCATCCATCGGCGTGCCGGGTTATTATGAAATTGCCGAATGGCACGGTTGGCATGGCGATACAAAAAATTCACAGGATGAGGCATCGAATGTGCCGTATCAAATCGTCATCAATAATCAGGTTAAACACAGCGGCACCATCGATCAAACGCAAAAGTACGGCTCGTGGAATGTACTCGGCCAGTTCTATTTGCCGAAAGGTATGGACAGTTACGTCAAAATCACCAATCGCGCCAACGGCTGGGTCATCGCCGATGCGATGCGTTTCCGTTTTCTTGGCGATTCCGCCGAGCCGGATACCATCCCGCCGGATGCGCCGAAAAACTTGAGATTATCGGAGTGACTCCTTTCTTTTCCATATAAAAATGGGCATGTGGACTAAATATATAAAGTAAAATTATGCATATCCATATTTAACCTGTTAATCCACATGCCCATCATTTTACATTATGAAAATAACCTATTTTAATTATATGGCCGATCTGTACGGCTACTCGATCGGCTCCACCATCAAAGTCCTGAAACTGTTCCGGCGCCTTGAATCTTTTGGGCATACGGTATCTTTTCATTGGCTCGGCGCCGTCGAGTCGTCGGAAGAGTCCGGCCCGGCGCCAGAGCGGAAAGCCTCGTTGCTGCGCGATCTCCTCTACACGCCAAAGCAAATGCTGCGCAATCTGCCGCAATTTTTCAGAGAACGCCACATTATTAAAAACGAGCAGCCGGATGTGCTTTTGGTGCGACTGGATGCTTTTCGAATGTCCGCAGTTTTCCTGGCGCGTCTGTACCGTTTACCACTTTTTGTTGAGGCGGATGGCGCTTGTTCCTACGAGTGGCTGACATTCAACAATGGCCGCCACCTCTGGAACCGTGTTTTGCTTTGGTGTGAAAAATTTGTGCTCGCCAACGCTAACGGCATTTTTACGCAATCACAAATCGCCAAAAAGTATCTGCTGCAAGCGCATCACTTGAAAGAAACGGACATTACGGTCATTACCAACGGTGCGGATGAACGAAAGGTTTTCGATGTAACCATGCTGGCGAATTTGCGGCGCGACTTGACTATTGCCGATGACGCGCGCGTCATCGGTTTCGTCGGGTCCATGCAGCAGTGGCACGGCATGAACGATGTGCAGCATCTCGTGCGCGATATATTAGATGAATTTGACGACGTGATTTTTCTGTTTGTCGGCAGCGGCGGCGCGCTGGAAAAAGAATTGAAAGCGAATCTGGCGCAGGCCGGCTCGCGCGTCATTTTTACCGGCACCGTGCCGAACGATCTGGTTGACAGTTACATCGCATTGTTCACCATTGCCATCGCGCCATATCCGCCAATTGATCTGTTTTATTTTTCACCCATGAAGGTGTTCGAATACATGGCGAGCGCCAAGCCGATCATCGCCTCGAATAGCGGTCAAATTGCCGAGATTTTGCAGCACGAGGAGAGCGCGCTGCTGTATGAACCGGGTAACATCGGCGAGCTCAAACTATTTCTAAAACGCTTGCTGACAAATTCCGATTTACAGAAAAAAATTGCCCGCAATGCACACCAATCTTTCGTAGAATGTCACACATGGACGCGCAAGGCCGAAGAGTTGAACGATTATTTAAGTGCATGTCTGCGAGACAGAGCTGATTGATTTAATACTCGTTCCGACGCTCTGCGTCGGAACGCCGAAGGACGCTCGGCGTCCATTTGTTTGCACGTTAACTGGACGCAGAGCGTCCCAAATGCGTTCCCCCGCAGGAGCCAGGGAACGAGAATGCACTACTCTAAAAAACGGAAAGCGGAGAGAAGAGAACAGCATGAGCAAGATCAAAGTATTACAACTCGTTGAAGGATTTAATTTTGGCGGCGCCGAGACCAAATTGCTCGAGCTCGTCAAACATATGGATAAAGACCGTTTCGAAACCACTGTGGTCAGTCTTGGCCTTGGTAACGAAATTGAAGATAAATTCCACAACGAACTCGACTGCCGCGTAATGACCTTTCAACGCCAAAAGCAGGTCGATTTCAAACTGCTGGCGCGCGTGCGCGATTTTATTCGCAACGAAAAAATTGATGTGGTGATGACGACGTTATTTTATGCCGATGTCCTCGGCGCTATGGCCGGCAAAAGCGGCGGGGCCAAGGGCGTGTTTTCCTGGGAAACGATCTCCTCGCCAAAGTGGCTGGTGCCGCATCGCTTGTGGTCCTATCGTTACGCCATTCGCCGCGCCGATAAAGTCATTTCCGTCTCCAAAGCCACGGCGCAGTGGCTGGTGGATAAACGCAAGGTCAATCCCGGCAAGGTGATGATCATTCCTTATGGCGTCAATCTCGATAAATTTAATCCGTCCGTCAAATCGGTCACGCGCCAGTCCATCGGCCTGAGTGAAAATGATATTATCATCGGCCAGGTCTCGCGACTGAATGAACAAAAAGGTCACACATATCTCATCGATGCTGCGCCGGCCATCATTGCCAAACAGCCACACGTGAAATTTGTCCTTGTTGGCGACGGCCCGCTGCGCGCCGATTTGGAACAACAGATCAAAGCCAATGGTGTTGAGGATCATTTTAAACTCCTCGGTTTCCGCCAGGATGTGCACGAGATTTTGCCCTTGTTCGATGTGTTTACTCTGCCGTCGCTTTACGAAGGATTGCCTAACGTTGTGCTCGAAGCCATGGCCTGCGGTCTGCCCGTCGTCGCCACACCGGTGGACGGCACCAAAGAAGCGGTTATCGATTCTGAAACCGGTATTCTCGTACCCGTCGGCGACGTGAAAGAACTAGCCGAAAATCTGCTCAAGGTCATTTCCAATAATGATCTCAAATCTAAACTCGGTACAGCCGGCCGCAAACGGGTCGAAGACGAATTTTCGCTCGACGGCCAGGTGAAAAAATTTGAAACGTTGTACGAAACTTATGCATTACGTAACTGATGGCGCCCTATGAAAGTATTGATGGTTCACAAGTTTTATTATGTTGAAGGCGGCGCGGAACGCTATGTCTTTAACGTCTCCGATCTGCTCGAAGAAAAAGGCCACGAGGTCATTCCCTTTGCCATGCAGGATGATCGCAATTTTTATTCGGAATACAGTTCGTACTTTGTCGATCGCTTTGGCCCGGACCAAATGTTCGAGACCAAAAGTCTGTCCAAACGGCTGGATATCGCCAAGCGTATGATTTTCAATAAAGAGGCGCAGCGAAAACTCGCCAAGCTCATCGAAGACACCAAACCGGATATTGCGCATGTGCATTCGATTTATCATCACTTGTCGCCGTCGGTTTTACATACGCTGAAAAAATACAATCTGCCGGTGCTGCTCACCTTGCATGACTATAAAATGGTCTGTCCCAATTATATTTTTTTGGATGGCCAGCGAAACGTCTGTGAGGCGTGCCAGGGCAAACATTTCTGGAAGGCGACAGCAAAAAAATGTTTTCGAAATTCCTACGCGGCCAGTGCGCTCGTCTCCGCCGAGGCCTACTGGAATAAATGGAAAAAAAGCTATCTGGATAATGTTGA
>CAYSNA010000036.1:0-20539 GCA_964432185.1 uncultured Cytophagia bacterium | reverse complement strand
TCTCATATTCGGCGGCGCGCAGTTCGTTCAGCCACTCGGCATACAACTCAGCCGCCCGCGAGGGCGGAACCTGCAATGCCTGCAATTCCTTTATCGAAATATCGATATTTTCCAGTAGATTGGGATTTTCGGTTTTTAACGCATCCCGTTTAGCTCTATCAAAATATTGGGCACTCAATCGGTAAAGCGTCAGGTCCCGATAAATCATGCCGTACAGCCACCACGACCAGGCGGATAGCTCATCATTGTCGAGCTTGTCGGCAAAAGAAATACTGTCCTCGAGCGTTTGCAACGCCAGAACATTACGATTGGTTTTATAGTATGCATCGGCCAGATCTTGATAACAGCGCGTGACGAGTCGCCAGTCATGGAACTTTAGAAACTCGTTCAAGGCTGTTCGGTTGTACACAATGGCGTCCTCGAGCCGATCTTCTTTTTGCGCTTTGTACGCTTTAAACTGGATCAGGCTCGCGCGCACGATTTTGTTATCGCATCGATCCAGCATATTCTCCAAGAGTTGCACATCCGCATTTATATTGGCATTGCTATCCTGCCAATATCGACATTTGATTTCGGCCAAAAGAAAATATTCTTCGTGATAAAAATCGCCTTCGTCTCGAGCCCGTGCTCGCGCTGTTTGCGCCAAACGAAGCGCTGCTGATGATTGGGCATTTCGATAGAGTGACTTGTAAAAATTCACATCGATTATCATATCGGGCACAGAATGAATCGATTGATAAAGAGTGATGGCCTCGGCGTATTGCTCTTCAAGTTGCAGGATATACGCTTGTACTGCCGTTTCCTGCTCCGGTGGAAAACGGAATGAAGACAAGAATGCCGACGCCTCATTTAGCCGGCCGTTGTGATGCGCCGCCTCGAGATAATCAAACAGCGTTTGGTATGATTGAGGTAGTACCTGAATCGCCTTTTCAAAATGAGCCAATGTTTTGTCCGGCTCCCCCACAAATCGAAAGTATCGACCGAGCATCCACTGGGCGTTTGAGGAATTCTGACTTTTCGAAAAATGCTGAAGAAAATCTTCGAGTTGGTCGGCCTGCTCTGCGTGCACAAGTTTTTCTTCGAGTGAAAGCCAGGCCGGTTGATATTCGGGATAACGTCGGATGAAATGTATTAACGAATCGATTTGATTGGACGGAGGCGCTGACGACCATTGCATCAGCGAGGAATAAAATTGCTGCTGGGCGGATTCCGCTGCGCACGGCATAGTGCTGCCCCCCAGCCATACGCCGGAAACACATAAAAGAAAAATTGTAAACAAAAATCCGGTTTTTCCCATGACGGAAAGATTACCCGCTTAAACTGAGTGCAGCACGTGTGCATAACATGCGGGGAAAGAACGCACCCGGTTTAATCAGCCGGCGGGCGCGTTGATTCCTGTTTCGGCTTGACATCTTGCGATGACGGCATTCCTTGCTTTAACGCATCGATTTTTTGTTCCAGCGCATTCAGCTTTGTGGCAACTGCATCCACTTTTTTGAGTAACATGGATAAAATTACGATGACAATGACGACCAATAAAGCCGTGATAATATCCATACTCTCCTCTTGTTCTTAAAGATACTATTGGTTCGATTTCAATTGTTCACTGTCCGTCATATAGCGGTTGTCGATCGAGCTTGATGAGAGAATTTTATCGACCTGATCCTGGTCACCGTTCATGTTATATGCCAGGGCCAAAAAGAACGGCACTTCGCTTTTGTATTGTGGTGCAATAGGCTCTGTCAAGTTGTAGCTCGCCGACAGATAGTCAATAGCCTTTTTCAACTCTTGTTTGTGTTGGCCGCGTTTTCCTGCAAGATTAAGATAGCTCAGGCCGACATAAAAATTAAACTCGCTCTTAAGATAGTTATTTTTTTCGGATTCTTCAAGAGCCAGCACTTCTTTTTCCAGAGCTTTAAATTTTTTTATGGCCGATTTATAGTCTTCCTGCAGATAATCGCCAAAAGCGATTTTATAACGCGCGATGAGAGAATCCTCGGTCGACAACGAGTCCGCTTTTCCCAGAGAACGGTCACCGCTCAACACCGAAAGTGATGTTTTTTGCAATCGGATGGCGGTTGGGGATTGGTCAATATATTTCACATAGAGTTGATTCGGCGGTTGAAAAAGCTGCGGCGCCATCAGCATGGCGAAAAATAAAACACCAAGCACAGTGACGGGAACGCGAATCCATTTCCACGCGGGCTGTTCTTGTGGAAATAGCGCCAACAAACGCGAAAGCAGCGGCTGTTTCATTGCTCCTTTAATTTGGCGCAAAATGTCCTCATCCGACTGAATTCGTATCTCCGGCATGTCATCGATAGAGAGCGCTTCCGCGTCCGCTCCAACGCGCAAGATGTGTTGTACGTGGTCAAAAAAGTGCGGATCATCAAGGCCGCGTAAAAAGGTGGCGGCATCGGTTTTGTGCGGATTTTGTGAAAGCAGGCGGAAAAGTAAAATTTCAATTTGATCGTAAGAAAGGGAGAGTTGTTTTGGAGGAGGAGCACTGTGCTCACGTGTCATGCAACTGTCCACCAGGTCGAGCAGCAGTTCGGTCTCAAGATTTTCTTTTCTGAGACGTTTGATACGTTCCTGCTCCTCTGGCGATAGGTGCTTTCGAACATATTTCTGATAGAGTGTGTGATTCATTTATTTTTTTTCACCACAGTTGGGCGAATCTCCTGATAGGCTTGATTATAGTCCTTGTAAAATTGGCTGTAAATTTGAAAGCATTCGTAGCAATTGTTTAGATGCTTTACCAGCCGGTCATGCCTGATATTTTTTTGCAACGGTTCGATCAATGTGTGATCCACAAAAAAGCGATCGTTATCTTCCAGAATAGATTCTTTTGTTGAGCAGCTTGTGATCGGCAATACAAGCAGCTCATCGTTACCGTTTTGCTTCAGGTCGTCATACAGCTCTTTCACATAATGAAACATATCCAAATCATCTTGATTGGTAATTTGGGATACGTCATATACGTTTTTTAACACAAGCGATACGAGCGCTACACCTTTCCCCAGTGTAACAATGGTGGTCACACAATCCTCTCAATTCATTTTAGTAGTGTCTAATCTAAAAGCAATTCTCTCAAATAATTTTTATCATCTTGATCAAGTTTTTCGCGTGCCCGGCTCACGACATTATCGACGACGCGATGCCCCATGCCGCGAAAGATCGGCGGCATTTGCAGCATCTCTTTGGTATAATCTTCGAGTGTATAGAGGTTGAACAGCAGGATGTTACGTTCGAGGTGTCGTTCCTGTTTACCGGCCTTGTGCCGCAGCACGGCAACCAGATAGTCAAAAGCTTGCCATTTGGTTTCCTGCGTCGTGCCCGGTTCGTTCGTCAGCAGGGCGTCATCATAGGAGGTAAAAACTCGTTGGCGCTGCAAGGTGCGCCGCGTGACTCTGTCGCTTATGGTTGCCAGATAACCGCGAAAGGCGGTTTCGCTGTGCCTGGCCTTGTACTGCTTTAGGGCACGACAGTTATTGCGTGTGAGCAACAGAAAGACGTCACTGGCGATATCATTCACAAATTCGGATTGATCATGCGGCATCTGTTCGAAATGCCACAACTTGCAGCGGTTGTATATGACCTTGTAGATATAATTTTTGTACCTGGCGACAAATTTCGACCAGGCCAGGTTGTAGAAACGAGAAGAGGGATCAGTACAAGCTTCCAAAATGTCAGTTAATGAAAAATCGTCCACTGTAAACTCCCTTTTCGTGTTGAGTGGAATGGCATCGAATAGTCCCGGGCGATGCCGCGATGCATCGTAACATGATTAAAAAATAAGAATTAAAAAGTAAAAATAAAGGAAAAACTGATGGTTTTGTAAAATTTCGTGCGAAAACGAATCAACCTCAAGATAATTTAAAAATGACTTTATTATGTCATTGATCTTTTGTTAAATTAGCAAAATTGTTGAGTCGCCTGGACGCGCTAAGACAAACCACCGGGAAATTCACATGTCGACCAAACCATCAAAACTTGTACCCGCCGTGTGGGGCGGGATCTTTATTGTCTTCATCTCCATTGTGCCGGGGCTGAATTTTATCAATCTCATGTGTTGTTCCGGCATTATGGGGGGCGGGATGCTGTCGGTGCACCTTTTTAAAAAAAGAGGTGGGCCGATGTCTGCGCTTAATGGCATTGAGCTGGGACTATTGGCCGGCATTATCGGCACGGCCCTGAGTGCGATCGCCCTTATGCTGTTGATGCCGTATGTGCCTGAACTTTTAAAATTTCTCGACGGTTTTATTGATCAGCGCGATTTAGACGATATTTTCAACCAAATTGGCCCGGAAAAGCTGACAGCAGGTTTTTTGTTGATCGCCATCGGCGCCAGTTTGATCATCAATGTGGTGTTCTCGACCATCGGCGGCCTGTTCGGTGTTTTCCTGTTTAACACGGGCAAAACAAAAAATTTTGCGCCAGCCGGTGCTGACGATGATGCCATCATCGTTGAGGACATTGATTTTTAGCCTGATCCTTTGAATGTCAGATATCCTTCAAAAAATTACCCTGTATATGCAACAGCAAAAGACGCCGGTATCTGCTGTTGATATTGCACAGCAATTTTTAAATATGACGAATGTTTCTCCCGCTATTGCCGATAAACTTGTGGCCAGTCTGTTGGCTGCTCAGCCACAATTCTGTCAAACCGATATCGGACACTGGACCATCAACCGCAACGATTTTTCCGTCGAAGCGTTCGACTTTTTCATCTGCAAAATTTTTCCTGAACGAACGGCAAGCCAGCCGCCGTTTGTGCTTCATCTGGCGCACTGGGATGGACACGAGTATGGACAAGATCAAATTTATTTCGTCACACCCGAAAATGTTCTCACTTTTTCCGAACAGGTCAATGCGAGCCTGGGCAGCGCTCCATTGTTGTTCGATGGCTTTGGCAATCAATTGTCGACTTTAAAATGGTTGCTCGCGCAAACTCTTTTTCAGGACGGGAGCCGGCCGGTTTTTATGCTAAAAAAAATCGTTCAAGTGCTTTTGCCTGATTGTCTGCTCGGCTCCGCGAGCGATATGTCAAAAGCGCTAGCCGAAGTCTATCACGATGGCGATGCGGCCGCGCAATTTTCCAGTTTTAAAGAACAGACGCGTCGGACCATGGAATTGCTGCGCGATCGCCATGTCAACAGTGTAGCCGAATTGCAGGATTTTGTGCAGGATGTCGAGCCAATCAATTTTGCGCCGTACTCTTTTAACGAAAACGATCTTCGCGAGGCGACCACCTCTCCGGGTGTTTACGTCATGAGGGATAAGAACGATGAGGTGATTTACGTCGGTAAAGCCAAAAATTTGCGCCGACGCCTGCTGTCGTATTTTATCCAGGCTGATGAGTCGGATGTCAAACTCAAAACGATTCGCACAGCGCTCTATCGATTCGAAACCATCGAGACCGGCTCCGAATTGGAAGCGCTGCTGACCGAGTACGAGCTGATTCGTCACTACGATCCGCCGATTAATCGCCAGTATGATGTGCATCCTCGTCGCAGTTACAGCAAACAACGGTACGAACGCATTTTTTTTCTGCCGGGAACAACAGACGATATTGTACAGGTCTTTCTTTTTAATCCAGCCGGACGCTACAAGCTGTTGGCCGTAGAAAAAAACAAGATCCCCAAACGAATACTGAGAACGGAACTGCGATATGTATTTGCCGATGTTGAGCCACAGCATTCAGCGGAAATCGAAATCATCACAAGCTGGCTCTCGCGCTTTACCGATGATGTCAGCAACATCGATATGCGCAGCATCGCCTCGGTGGACGAGGCGCTTCGGTTAATTGAACTTTATGTGAAAAATTTTGATCCCCGGCACAAACAGATTTTTCAATAGGAATCAAAAGGTCAAAAACCGGTTTTTCAAACGGTTATCCATGGAAATAAATCATGAAAAATTAAATGTTATAAAACCAGCACGTCATTCAGCAATCAAGGTGAATCAACATGCAAAACACTGTCAATCGATACATTCGCAAACGTAAATCGTGGAGCATCAAGAATATTCTTTCGAATTATTTCAAAGCGATCAATTTAAATTCGGACATTGCGCGCGAGTATCATGCCGGCAGAGATGTCCCTTTTGAAAAGCTGAAACAGTTAAGTGACATACTTTTTACCTGCAAAGAAGAGTTGTATCTTATATTCAAGCGCCTTGACGATCCGCGCAAAAATGAGTTTGAAAGCGTTGAAAAGTTTACGCCAAATGAAACAGAGTTGGCGTTTATTCACAATGTCGGTTTGCTTTTTCACAAAGCCATGGTGGCGCGCGAGCTCAAGTATATGCTTGAGTATTATGAGACCGATGCCGAGGAGGATTATTACGATGTTAAAGTCTCTCTGGATGACTATATTGCGCGGATGACAATGTTATTTAAAAAAGGAATTAATCTTGTCGAACCACTGTTGGAGAACTTTATTAATGATGCTGTTGTCATAGCGTATTTTATCGAGCACGAACGTTACGTGCGTTCCGTTTTAGGTGAAACGGGTGTGAAAATTTTCCAGCGAATTGAACAAGCGCACCAATCGAATCGGATTTTCACCAAAGTGGCGGAATATTGTGTAGAGAGTGGATGGACTGATCGCGCAAAAAAGGTGTTGTATCATGCGTTGCAGGTTTATCCTGAGGATACTCAGGCGCGGGATATGTTGGTTCAATGCAATTGATAATTTGAAAAATTATTGCAAAGAAAATAAAATAATCATACCTTTGGGTGATAATTTTTTACCATTAGGTGGCAATAGAATGGCAATAAAAGAAGAAATGAAAGCAGGCGTTTCAATTCTGGAAATCAAAGGCAAGCTTATGGGTGGCGATGAAACGGCTGAAATTCATAACCGAGTAAAAGAGTTGGTGGCAAATGGCGTGACCAAAGTTGTGATTGATCTGGGAAAAGTGTCCTGGATGAACAGTACCGGCCTGGGCGCCTTGATGAGTTCTTTGACCACAGTTAGAAATGCTGAAGGTGAGCTTAAAATTGCACGCGCCACCGATAAAGTGAAAAGTCTCTTTATGGTTACCAAATTGATTACGATTTTTGACAGTTACGATACTGTTGAAGATGCGCTAAAGTCATTTTAACTCAAATTTGTTTCGCGACAAGAAAGGGGCATGACACGCCCCTATTTTTTTGTTTCCCGGGGAAGTCTTGTGTCGCAACTTGGAATAGCATCATCCGTTCCCCAGGCAACGGTTTTGTAAATGAGGTTGTATTATGAGAAACTACTTTTTGATTTGTGTATTGCTTGCTGTGGGGATTTTTGCGCTGAGCACCACATCGCGGGCTGACTTTGACCGATCGCTCGAACCGGTCATTGTCAACGGCTCGGCTGTCGCCGAATTTCTCGATTTGGCTATCGACGGCCTTCGCGTCTATTCGTATTCAGCTTCAAGCCAAACCTGGTCCGCTATTCCATTTCAGGTTGACGAGTTTACCTGGGATGATGCGCCTGCCGGTTCCAAAGATGTCGTCTGGAACGGCAATGGAATTTTGACGCAATATGACGAGATCGTTTTTATGGCGGCGGATGCCGGTGACAAAGTGCCGGATAATGCGGCCTGGCCCAGTGATGTGCCCTCGAAACGAACCTCACGCTATGAAGTCGCTGTCATCGATCCAGTTTCAGCAGAGACGGGATACGCCTATATTTTTTATTCGAGCTCACTAACAACCAGCTCTAAATCCTACGTCACCTATGGTAATGATTACGTGCGTACAGATGTTTATGGCATCGGTCACGATACGGATGACGCGTCCGGTTTGCCTGATTCGCTTGCGATAGTCGGCAGTAATATTGATTTTCTTGACAGTTGGCGGATTCGGGCATACATCAATAAAATTGTTGTTAATGCCGACCTTGGCTTCGGCGTCATGCCGCTTGAGGCGAAAAATGTCTATATCTCGGAAGACCGCGGCAGCTTTGAAATCGAGTTTAAATACTCCTGGGTGACGGCCACGGTCAAAGCCAAAGTTTTTCATGATGCGAAAAGACTGAAAGTCAAGAAGGGAAATATCCGTGTGTTGCGCGAGAGCACGCTCGGCATCCGATTTTTGCTTGAAGGATTTCTGGACGATACGACAAGAATTCCAATTTTGACCAAATATTACAAAAATTCGGCTCAATTTCGGCCGGCCTTTTCATTTGATCTCGGAGACGATCTGAAGACCATTGAATCCGACTATATCGCCTTTGGTATCGGTTTGGACGCGGATGCCCGTTTTATGAAGTTTTATGGCACGAACCTGGTCAGTAGCGATGGCAAGCAGGATTCTCTCATCGATAAAAACCCGACAGGCGTGGCCTTTGAAAGAGCCATCACCTCAACGGATGGATGGCCCGGCTCTCACTGGCTCGGCTATTCGGCCGGGCATGCGCTCTGTACCATCAAAAATGCCTCGCTTATGGAGATTATTGATCTCTATGAGGAAAAAATCGAGCCGGGAAATCCGGCGCTCACATATTATGATTTTGTCAATAGCGACCTCAATCCCAATATTTACGGATTGTCCGCTTTAAGAATTTATGACTGGACGAAGCCACCAGCGGATGTGTTCGAAATCAATTCGAATATCCGTCATTATTATTTTGCCGAAAATCTCTCCCGGTCCAGAATGCAGCAGATTTTTAACAAGTACAAAAATTCATCGACGCTTAGCTTGACGAAACAACTTTATCTCGATACGATACCGCCGGCACAAGTTACTGATTTGGCCGTGACCGATCGTACGGACAATTCCATGACCATCAGTTGGACGGCGCCCGGTGATGACGGCATGACCGGCGGGCCGGCAAAAACTTATTTCATTCGATACAGTACGACCGAACCGGTTGATCCTCCGGGCACCTACGACTGGACCTGGTGGAGTAATATTGCGGTTAACGCGCCGAACATTCCGGCCCCGGCCGAACCCGGTACGGTTCAATCTTTAACGATTGAAGGCCTGAATGAGGCGACGACGTATTACTTCCGCATGAACGTGGTCGATCATGGCAATAATGCCGCCAAAGG
This sequence comes from uncultured Cytophagia bacterium, assembly GCA_964432185.1. GTDB lineage: Bacteria > Zhuqueibacterota > Zhuqueibacteria > Residuimicrobiales > Krinioviventaceae > Kriniovivens. The sequence goes on along the minus strand of CAYSNA010000036.1, from coordinate 11,503 downwards.
TTTGTCAAATGTCGCCTCCATGTGGACGACACCGGTTGAGCTGGCGAGCTTTGCCGGCCGTGTGACGAATGAGAATGTTGTGTTGCTTGAATGGTCGACTGCCAGCGAGTCGAACAATCTCGGCTTTTATGTTGAGCGTCGTCTCAACGAAACCGAGTGGCAGCAGGTTGGTTTTGTCAAAGGTTTCGGCACCACAACCGATGAGCGGCATTATTCATTCAATGATGTCCCAGGCGCAGCCGGTGATTGGAGTTACCGCCTCAAACAAGTGGACACCGATGGTACGTTTGAATATAGTGATCCCATTAACGTCTCCATTGCTACGCCGCAGCGTTTTGCTCTGGCGCAGAATTATCCGAACCCGTTCAATCCGGAAACCACGATCTCTTTTGACATTCCGGAATCGGCGCAGGGCCAGATGGTTCTGACCATCTATGATATGCTCGGACGTCAAGTGCGCACCCTGGTCAACAAACAAGTAGTCCCCGGATTTTATCAGCTCGTCTGGGATGGTCTTGACGATGCCGGTGCACAAACGAGTTCCGGCGTCTATATCTACCGTTTGGTCGCGGGTGACTATAGCGCTGCCAAAAAGATGATCAAGTTGCAATAAGTTGGTGAGCCGGACTTGCGGGTCCGGCTTTTTTATGGAATGAGGGAATGAGTCAGGAACGATTTTCAACCGAGATGGCCGTGCGCGTCACCGATCTCAATTATGGGGCGCATCTCGCTAATGATAAGGTGTTATCTTTTTTTCATGAAGCGCGCGTGCGTTACTTTGCGGCTCTGGGTGTCAACGAAGCCGATATTGGCGACGAGACCAGTTTGACGCAAACCGAGGCGCACATCGAATATAAAAATGAAGCTTTTCTGGGCGATGTTCTCACCGTCTTTGTGTGGATTGATGACATCGCCCGTGTTCGGTTCCGCGTGAATTATGACATCGTCCGCGAACGCGACGGAAAACATATCGCGCAGGGCTACGTCATTTTGGCCGGATTCGATTATCAATCCCGGCGTCCCAAAAGAATTCCGGAATCGTTTCGCGAGCGCATTCAGCACTTTCACTCGAATTCACATTAAAGTGCCATGCGGCTTGAATAGATTCCGATCAATCGTTTACAATCAACTGTTCAAATTTTCCTGAATACATAAACGTTTTTGAGAGTTGATGAATACTTTTTTATCCCACCAGTTTCCGTTTTCTTTATTTCGAAAAAGCACCAAGGAAAGTTTGGTCCTTTACCTGACCATGTTTGTCATGGGGGCGTGCGGCCTGGCGTACGAATACACCCTCAGTAAAGTTGCTTCGGACATTCTCGGCAATAGCGTCCGCCAGTGGGCCGTCATCATCGGCGTGATGATGTTCTTTATGGGCGTCGGCTCCGATCTGCAAAAATATTTCAAGTCCAACCTGGTTGACAAATTTATCACTTTTGAAATTCTTCTTGGACTCCTCGGGGCGTTCGGACCGATCGTTTTGTTGTACACCTACGGTGCTTATCAAAGCCACTATGTGCTCGTGCAGTATTTTTTCGTCACCACTATTGGCTTGATCATCGGCTTTGAAATCCCGATTATTACCAGAATCAACGAAACCTATCTTCATGAATTGAAATTTAATCTCGGCAATATCTTAAAGATGGATTATATCGGCTCGCTCGTTGGTTCTTTAATATGGATTTTTTTGCTGCCGAAATATTTTACGATTGTCGAGTCCGCGTTTGTCCTGGGAATTTTTAATCTGTTGGTGGCCATGTTCACGCTCCTGTTTTTCAGAAAACTTGCCGCTCGCGTTAAAACGCTTTCCGTTGCTACGTTCCTGGCTCTCGTGGCCATTGTTATCGGATTCTTTTCTTCGACCGGATGGACCTCCTTTGCCGAACAGCAGCTCTTCCGCGATCGCGTCATTTTTTCCGAGACATCAACCTTTCAGCATATTGTGTTGACGGAATCAAAAGCCGGCGACATCGCCTGTTATATCAATGGTCAACTGCAGTTCAACAGCGCGGATGAATTTATCTATCACGAGCATCTCGTGCATCCCGCATTTGCTTTGTCACCCATCCATAAAAAGGTTTTGATCCTCGGCGGCGGTGATGGTTTGGCGCTCCGTGAGGTTTTAAAATATGATGATGTCGAATCCGTTACGATTTGCGATATTGACCCGGTGATGACCGACCTGGCGCGGGACAATCCGATTTTTCAACGGATGAATGACAACAGTCTGGCGGATAGCCGCGTCACTTTTTTGAAAAATCACGCTCTGGTCCCCGGCGAGCGGACAACGCTCCAGGTTGAAAATCAGCATGCCAAGTTTTCCCCGGAATTTACAGATGCGGCGACGATTTATATCATCAATCTGGATGCGGCCAAATTTGTTGAGCAAATCTCCGGAACATACGATATTATTATTATTGATTTTCCCGACCCGAATAATCCGGATTTATCCAAATTGTATGCTGATTTGTTTTATCACAATATTAAAAAGAAATTGAGCGCGGACGGTATCTTTGTTCAGCAGGCCACGTCGCCAGTGCATGCGAAAGAGGTTTTTCTGCTGATCGGCCGCACCATGAACAGCGCCGGATTGAGCGCCGTGCCGTTCCATGATAACGTGCCGTCATTTGGCGAATGGGGCTGGTGGATCGGCGGCCGCGCCGAACGCTGGAGTCAAGAAACTATTCGTACGCGTCTCCGTAACACCGAGCGTTTTTCGGTGCCGACACAGTATCTGTCGCCGGCGGTAATGAACGCTTCGTTTGTGTTCGGTCTCCATCAACTTGAAACCGATAAAACCGATATAAATACCATTACAAATAGTCTGGCGTTTACCTACTATGTCAACGCCTGGCAATTTTAAATTCATTGGAAAGGAGTTATTCCGTGAATGAAAAAGCATTAAAAGTTCTTGGCGGATTTTTCCTCGTCGTTGTGCTCTTGTCGATTTGTAACAAGAGGGAGCCGCGTTCCGATTCGAGAAGCGCGCGACAGGACAATTACAACGTCAACGTGCAAACCGTAATTACGGCGGATGAAGGTCTCAATTTGGTGGCCGTTGGTGAATTGCTGCGACAAGCCAAAGACGGGGCCGAATTTGAGCGGCTGCTAAACTCGCCGAATAATGGCGTCAATAATCTCGATTTGAACGAGGACGGTCAGGTTGATTACATCTCGGTCACCGAATACGGCGACAGCCGGGTGAAGGGTTTTTCGCTGACGACCGAACCGGCGCCGGGTGAAACTCAGGAAGTGGCCACCATCGAGGTGGAAAAAGCCGGGGATCAGGCGAATGTGCAAATCCAGGGCAACGAGCGGCTTTATGGCCCAAATCACTATCACCATTCCAGTTTTGGATTGATGGATTTTCTCATTCTCAGCTGGCTGTTCCAACCACGGCCGTTGTTTGCCTCGCCCTTTGGGTATAACAATTATCCGGGTGGCTACCGTCCGTATTCAACGCAGCCGTACGACAGCTATCAGCGTGATATGCGCTCAGCAACGCGCAGTTCGACGTTTTCGCAGTCGGGACGAAGCACCTTGAGTTCGAGCGCAACTTCGCCAAATGCCGGCAAAAATGCGACGAGTGTCAAGGCGCCGTTAAAAAATCCGACGACTTCGCAAAAATCATTTCAGCAACGCAATCCGTCCAGCCAGGTACGAAGCGGCGGATTTGGCCGATCGTCGTCATCATCAACAAATCGTTCAGCGACAACCTCATCGTCGGTGAGACGCAGCGCACCGAGCCGGAGCGGCAGCATGTCGCGCGGCGGCAAATAACTGAACGTCCAAACGCACAATTGGAGAAATTATTATGAACGACATATTATCCGCTCTTATTGATACCGAGGCTTTGGACGTCTTTGCGCATCTGGACGGTCCGGCCTATCTTATCACCATTTTAATTGTCCTGGCGCTTGCCAAATTGTTATTCGATCTTTTTTCACCTTATAAATTGAATCGCCAACTGACCGAACTGGACAACAAAGCCGTTGCTGTTTCGTTTACCGGCTACATGTTTGCCGTGGGCATTGTCATTTTTGGCGTCTTTACCAGCGTGCCGGGATCCGGCTATGTGTTGACTCGCAAGGAATTACTTTTTGATCTGCTTGAGGTGGTCATCTGGAGCGCCTACGGCATTGTGCTGTTGAATTTCGCCCGCGTCATCAATGACAAGATTTTGCTGCGGAAATTCAATAACGTCAAAGAATTGATTGAGGATAAAAATATTGGCACTGGTGTTGTCGAACTCGGCAGTTACATCGGTTCGGCGCTGATCATTCGCGCGGCGCTTTATGGTGAAGACACCAGCTTTGTCGCCGGCGTTGTCAGTACATTTATTTATTTTATCATCGGTCAACTCGGATTTATTGTTTTTTCGTGGATTTATCAATTGCTCGCCCGGTTTGATTTGCATGCTGAAATTGAACGCGACAATGTCTCTGCCGGTCTGGCGTTCGGCGCCACCATGATCGCCATCGCTATTTTGCTCTCCGGTTTCATCATGCGCTACGATTCGCTGCTCGGTTTTCTGGCGTGGTTTGTCGCCAGCCTGTTTTTCCTCATCGTCAGCCGATATCTCGTTGATAAAATTTTATTGCCCGGCGCTCTGTTGGATGAGGAAATTTCCCGGGATCAGAACTGGGGCGCCGCGCTGGTTGAAGGCGGCATCGCCATTGTTTTGGCGCTCATGCTGGTGCCGGCGTTTCTCGGATAGATTCAATTTTTCCGAGCCCCACTATGTGAAAAATATTTTAGGTGAACACTTTCGGCTATCAGCTTTCAGTCGTCAGCTTTTTATTAAAAGCCGATAGCTGAACGCTGATAGCTTTTTAAAAGGAGTAAACGTTGAGCTACAAAATTTCCGAAGAGCAGAAAAAACGCTTTGCCGGCATCTATCTGCTCGAATACATGATCAACACCCCGCATGCGGTGCCCATTTTTCTGGATGGCAACGACAAGGATTTGGAGCCCGTTCTCGAGTGGCTGATGATGCAGGGCTATATCCAGATCAAGGACAACGAGCGCTATGTGCCGCATCCCGAAGGTCGAAAAGAGCTGGAAAAATTTATGGCGCGTTACAGCGAGTATCTCACCATGTTTGATATTTTCAGCGCCGTAGACTTGCAGGAAGGCGAGTTTGCCTTTTCGCGCTATTTTGATTTTGATACCGACGCCGAGTTTCACGACTTTCTCGCGGATGAGCGCTGGGATGATCTGCGCGTCGCGGTTGCCGATTACAAGGAAATGGATCCGGTCGAAATTGTGTTTATGAGTTTCATCAGTGAAAAACGCTTTGGCCGCAATGAATCGGGCTGGCAGTTTGATCTGCTGCTCGGTTCGGTCTGGGATGACATTTTCTCGATCTGCAATTCTGCGATCCAGTGGCAGCAGCTCGGATTTGAGGATGAAGAAGGCCAGGTCGCTGCGGAAGAAGTGATCTCGGATATTATCGAACAAGGCACCGAGATTATGCTCGATCTTTTGGCCGAAGAGGAAAAAAAGGATTTCCAGTCGTTCAATGATGTCGATCGAAGTGAGGTCGATGACGACTTTTTTGTCGATCGTGTCGATTTGCCGGAATTTGATCGCGACTATTACGGCCGCTATCGAGATCCCAATTATAAAAGTTCCTGGTGGAATTAGAAAGATAATCTCAGTTTTGGACATTCAATGACCGTCTTTTATCGAATTTATAAAAAACTCTTTTATAACAGAGTGATGAAAACTCGCACAGTCCGCGTGATGGTTTTTGCGGTGACGCTCAACATCACCTTTGGCGTTTTATTTTATCTTGCCGAACGCAATGTGCAGGAGGGACTCACTCTGATTGATTCGCTCTGGTGGGCCATGGTCACCATGACCACTGTGGGCTATGGCGATTTTTACGCGCAAACGCCGCTGGGCCGATTTATTATTTCGTACGCCTGTATGCTCGTGGGCATCGGCATCATCGGTTATCTCGTCGGCGGTTTTGCCGAAAATATGCTTGAACATGTGTCGAGGAAAAAAAGAGGTCTTATGCAGATCAAAAGTAAAAAACATATCATCATTTGCAACTATCCGCATCTCGAAAAAATAAAGCGGCTTATTGATGAAATTCGTCTGAGCCATCGTTACAACGATCGCGATATTGTTTTAGTGACAGACGCCATCGATGAGCTGCCGCAGGAATTAAAAGAGCTGGAAATTCAATTTGTGCAAGGTGATCCGGTGAGCGAAGATGTGCTTTTGCGCGCCAACGTCACGGAGTGCGACGGCGTATTTATCCTGGCGCGTGATCCGGGTTCGCCGTCTTCGGATGAAAAGACGTTTGCTATCGGCACCATCATCGAGTTGATTGAGCGCGAGATAAATAAATCCATCCATACCGTCGCCGAAGTCGTTAGTAAATCCAATATTAAAATGCTGCGCCGTTCCCGCGTTGACGGCATCGTTTCATCCGACGGCATCATGGACGGCCTGATTGTGCAGGAATTTCTCAATCCCGGCGTGCATGATATTGTGCATCAGATTTTGACCAATGCCGAAGGCAGTCAGTTTTATGTGATGGAATCGAAACTGCAGGGTCGAAAACTGGGCGAATTGCAAATTGCCATGTTAAAGCATCCGAGCAATATCCAGTTGATTGGCTTGTCGCGCGCCGGAAAAAATATTCTGTCGCCGGCCAAAGATATGATCATCGAAAGCAATGACCGCCTGATTATTCTCGCTGAACATCGGCGCGATTATGAAAAAGTGGAAGCGGAGATTTTGAGCGGATCTTGATTCTTTAAAATGCTTTTCCAATCGACGTGATAATTGATTGGGTTTGTTTCGTAATAAAATAATCGAACAAAAATATTTTTGAATAAACAAAATTTGACTGTTTATCATCCCCAAATTTTTAACACGAACGGAGGACAAACATGAGTGGTGTACTCATCGCAACACGAAAAACTGAAGAATTGATGCCGTTTCTTGAATTGCGCGGCTTTTCTGTTGAACAAATTGGCGATAATATTTGCAAGGTTACGCGTGAGAACGAGCTGCCGGTATTCGTCAGTGTGTATGATAGCAATATGTACTTTGAGGTTGATCTCGGCAACATCAGCGCTTTTGCTTCGAAGGATTTATATTTCAAACTGCTTGATCTGAACACCGAGATTTTACCGGTCAGCTTTGCCATCAATAATTCCAATCCGGATGATCCGCATCTCGTGTTGGTCGAGAGCCGAATCACGGTGGATTTGAGCGATCAGGAATTGTTAGCGGTGTTCGATGCCCTCGAACTGGCGACGGACAAGGCTGAGGCTGTACTTAACGACTTTATTGAAGAATAAAAAGGAGAATATAAATGAGTGTCTTTCAAAGAATATTCAAAGTTGGCGAAGCCAAGGTTAATCAGATAGTTGACAAACTGGAAAAACCGGAAGTCATGCTGGATCAGGCTATTCGCGACAAAGAAAAGCAGATTAGTGATGCAAAGAAATCGGTGATGAATGTGATCGCCACCGAGCGCCAGACCAAAGCGCAGTTGGACAAAGATCGGAATGAGCAGGCCACTTGGGAAGCCAAGGCGGAGCAGGCGCTGAAAGCCGGCCGCGAAGATTTGGCGGTGAAAGCGCTGGAACGCGCGGCTGAGCATCAAAAAAAGGCTGATAGTCTTCAGGGCATTTGGCAGAGCCAGCGTGACAATGTTGATCAGCTCAAACTGGAAATCACCAAAATGGAAGAAGAGCTGGCGGAGTTTAAGCGCAACAAGGATTTTATTATCGCGCAGGCAAAAACGGCAGAGGTGAAAAAACAGATTTATGAAGCCAAAGCCAAAATTCAAAATGATCGTAGCGCTGATGACTTGATGGCGCGGATGAAAGCCAAGGCCGAGCGCGCATCGCACGAAGCGGAAGCCGCGCAGGAAATGGCTGAAACGGCGACCGGTGATTCGCTCGAAAAAGAGTTCGCCAGCATCGGCGCGCCCAGCGCGTCGGCGGACATCCAGGCGAAACTGGACGCGATGAAAGCGAAAATGGGATCGTAAGGTTCTTACACGCCGGATCAGTTGTTGGTGACTGATCCGGCGGTTTTGATTAAGGGGATTTTAAAATTTCAAATGTCAGAGTTCAAATGTCAAATCAAATCCAAAATACAAATGAAAAAAAGTATGATTTGGAAGAACGGACTGCTGTATTTGGCGAGTCTGTTATCGAATTCGTAACTACAATTCGGCAGAATGCTATTACGAATCCATTGATCAATCAAATAGTGCGATCAGGAACGAGTGTCGGGGCCAATTATCAGGAAGCTGATGGCGCTGAATCCAAAAAGGATTTCCGACACAAGATTGCTCTTTGCAGAAAAGAAGCCAAAGAAACAAAACATTGGCTTCGAATGCTTGCCACAGCTGATCCGGCAAAAGCCGAAAAATGTCGCGAATTGTGGAAAGAAGCTCAAGAATTGACACTAATCTTTTCTGCGATTCTCAAGAAATAAATCATGATATTTTGGCTTGGGTATTCATTTGATATTTGAATTTTGTCATTTGTGTTTTAGCACCACGTTTTGCCATGTCCGCACAAACGCCACCACATTTTGCCTTTCCTGAATTGACAATTTCGCATGTGCTGTATCACCGCGGCCCCATGACGGCATGTGGGTGTTTTGCCGCCCGAGCGAGATGGTGGCGTACAGATAGCCGTTTGTGCCGCCATTCAACAACTCCTGGTTTTTGAGCGCCGGTCCTTTTGTTCCCTCGCCATTTGTTCCATGACATGTCGCGCAGTTCTTTTGATAAACTTGTTCACCCGATGCCGCTTGGCCCAAATTACTCCCCGGGTGCAGAATCGCTTTGGGCTCAATCGCTTTTTCCCTGAGATAGGTAATGATGTCCGCGATTTGCGAATTGGACAATCTGTCCTGAGAAGCAACATCTTTTTCCCAGCCAAACATGGCCGTATTGTGGCGGCCTTTTGTGATCATCTCGGCGAGAAAATAGTCCGAGGCGGCGTCCATCACGTCCTTATTGAAAAGAGTTGGGCCGGAATCTCCCTGCCCGTAGGTGCCGTGGCACCGCGAGCAGCGGTAGTGATAAAGTTGTTCGCCCGTCTGTGCATCGCCTGAGGATGCGTCAAAAGCTCCGCATCGCTGCGGAATGGTTTGCCACGAGCGCACCTGCGCGATGATATCCGCCATGTCTTGCGACGACATCTGCCCCCAGCCGGGCATGGCGGTGTTTTGCCGGCCATGCACGATCGTGGTGTAAAGAAACTTTTCGTCGGCTACCGCGAGAAAATCTGCATTACTGATAGAGATCACCTGCGCGGCGCGGCCATTTTCACCGTGGCACATCAGACAGTTTTGTTCGTACAGTTTTTTGCCACGATTTTTGTCACCAGACAACGAGTTCGTCTCCTGCCAGGTTGAATTGACGATTCGCTGCGCTTTTCGAAAAGCAGCGGTTGCAGCAAGTTCCTCATAGTTCAAGCCCGAAAACCGCGGCGTCCATGCCGCCATTTGTCGGCGGCCGCGACCATTCTTCAGCGTAAATTCGAGAAAATCCGTTGACGCAACCGAGAGAAAATCCTGGTTGCCGATGGCGGGTACGCCAGTGTCGAATAATTCGTAATCCTTGCCCTCGCCATTTTTACCATGACAGGCCGAGCAGATCATCGGATAAATTGTCTCGGCATCCAGTTGACTGCGCTGACCCTTGAATTCGTTTAATGTTTCAACTGAAAAATAATCAAACGGGATATCCGGCTTATTCATGCCCATAGTGAAGGTGACGAGCGCGTGCAAATCGGCGTCATTTAGCTGAATCGCCAGCATGTTCGAACCGGGCGACACCATTTCCGGATCCTTGAAGTGTTCCAGCAACCAGTTCGAAATCGTATGATTCCCGGAGACATTGGCAAAGCTATATTCGTGTTTGGTTTTTTTGCCCTGCTCGGTTAAATCCGGACCAACGCTGCCACCAACGCCGCGCGCTTTATGGCAGCCAAGACAGCCTTCAGCAGAAAAAATCTTTTGACCGTGTTGAAAAACATCCGTGCCGTTCAAAACTGCCGAATGTGAAAAAATCGTCAAGTGGCATTGTCCGCATGACGACTGAATATGATCGATAGAGAGAAGAGGGTGTGCCCACTGAATTTCCGCATGGCGGGCGTGCGCATTTTTTTTGTCCACAGCCTGTCCCTGACCGCCGTGACACATGGTGCAACCAAAGGCCTCGACAGGATGATCGGTCAAATAGTTGCCGCTGTGAGTTTTGAGCGGAGGTGGAAAATGACTAAAACCGGGATCGCTCACGCTGATGTGGCAGGTGATGCAGCGATCAACTCGGTTTAAATCATCCAGAACAAGTTGATGCAGACGCGGCTTTGTGTCGAGAATGGCACCAGCGTGCTGCTCCTGCGCGCGCAAGAGCGCTTCTTTTTTGTATTCCTGCTGAACCTCGTGCCACGGTGGATTGGCATGCCGAAAAACGTTGACCATCAACACAAGAATAAAAAGAACGCTGCTGACCACCGTAAGAAGCTGATACATTTTGGTTAATCTGCTGACCATGTTCACCTCACAATACCGGCCATGCGGATTTGAGCCAGTAAAACTCCCAATTCGGACCGCGGAAATAGACGCCGATGAGGGTGAACAACATATAACCGATCATCACACAGGTGAACAAGGCGATGACCGCCTGATGTTTCGAACGAGTTTTTTTGAGAAAAATCACCGACCACACTATATAAACCGCGGCGATGAGAGTTGCCGGATTAATCAGGATGATGAGAATTTGAGGTGTGCCCGAAAACCAGTCCCGCAGCCAGCCAATGCGGATGGTAAGAGCAAGCAGCGCCGTTGTGCTGACAAGCGAGAACACAGCGGACCGCCACGTTGTGCGCCAACCCGCGGCGCCGGAAAACCAGATACCGAAAAAATTTGATTCCTTGTCTTTATAGGGAATGGATATCAAAAAGGCAATGACACACACAGGAATAACAATGCCGCCGGCAAAGGCGGAATATGACACCAGTTCCTGAATGCCCAAAAAGTACCACGGTGATTTGGCAGGATTTTCCGGAATTAGTGGATTGGCTTGTTCGCGCAGGGGCGCATCAAAAAAAGTATAGATCAGCATAATCAGCATACGCGTTGCCATGAGAACGGCGAGCTCTGCCCAGAGCGCGTGCGGCCAGGCATACACTTTGTCGTCATCCTCGCCCTGTTTTTCAACTGCGGCAGGACGGCTCAAGCCGCCGTCTTTACGGATTCGCCAAAAGTGCAGCCCCGTCAAAATTAAAAAAGTGAGAGGCAGAAAGACCACGTGCAGCATATAAAACCGCGATAACGCGGGTTGCCCCACAGTCTCGCCGCCAATGAGGATTTTTTTTACAAAACCGCCGATGTCGATCATATGGGTGATCGACAGAGCGTCGGTCAGTTCGCGAAACGAGGCGGCGATATTGGAGCCCATGGGGATGGCCCAGTACGCGGGAAACGTTTGGAACAGGTTTTGATGCCGCTT
>CAYSNA010000035.1:0-21336 GCA_964432185.1 uncultured Cytophagia bacterium | reverse complement strand
GATGATGATCTCGTAAAAAGTATCACATAGTCATTGCGAGCGGAGCGAAGCAATCTCCTGGCAAAGTTAACCGATTGTTTTTAGGAGATTGCTTCGTCGCTTCGCTCCTCGCAATGACTTGTATTTCGACTTTTTACGGAACCATCATTGATTAGAGTGATATTGAATGAAAAACATGAGGTTTTATGAGTTTTCCACTGGGCATTGGAATCATCGGCGCGGGTAATGTGGCGTTGAGCCACGTGCTCGGCTGGCAGCACACCGACGGTGCAAGTCCCGTCGCCGTGTGCCGGCGCGATGAAAACAGGGTCAAAGAATTTGCCGCCAAACACAATCTGGACTGGACGACGGATTATGGCGATCTGTTCACACGCGATGACATCGACGTCGTCGATATTTTGTTGCCGTCCGGGGCGCATGCCGAGGTCGGGATAGCGGCCGCACAAGCCGGAAAACATGTCATCGTCGAAAAGCCCATCGACGTGACGTTGCAAAAGGCGGATGATTTGATCGCGGCGTGCAAAGACAACGGCGTCAGACTCGGGGTCATCAGCCAGTACCGTTTTATGGACGGCATGCAAAAAATGTATAAAATTTTGGCGGAAGGCAAACTCGGCCAGCTCATTCAGGGTGATGCCTACATCAAATGGTATCGGCCACAAAGCTATTATGACAGCGCCGCCTGGCGCGGCACCTGGGCGCTGGATGGCGGCGGGCCGTTCATGAATCAGGGCATTCATTTTATTGATCTGTTGATTTCGGCCATGGGACCGGTGAAATCCGTTTATGCAAAAACCAAAACACTGGCGCGTAATATCGAAGTTGAAGATAGCGGCGTGGCTTTGCTCGAATTTCACAACGGCGCTTACGGCGTGATTGAAGCGTCCACCGTGACCTATCCGGGATTGCCGGCGCGACTCGATATTCACGGCACCACAGGCACGCTTTCGATCGAAGGCGATAAAATGGTGTTTTTGCATGTTGAAGGTGAAGAACCAGAAATTGAATCCGACGCCGACACTGGCGGCGCCTCCGATCCTACGGACATTGATGTGACGCCGTTCGTACGGCAATTCACCGATATTGTCGACGCCATCAAAACCGGCCGTCAACCACTCGTCAGCGGCGAGGTGGCGCGACGGCCGCTGGAATTGATTTTGGCGATTTATGAATCATCCAGATTGGGAAAAGAAATATTGTTATAGTTTGAGAATACAAACATCGCGCAAAGCCGCCAAGGCGCAAAGAAAAGACAACGCTTGGAGGCTTTGCGTCTTGGCGCGATTTTAACTTTTAGGATTAATGATGGCACTTCGACATGAAATTATCACTTATATAAATGAGTATCTTCATATCTCGGATTTTCGAGACTATGGCCCCCAAGGTCTTCAAGTTGAGGGCAAAGAAACCGTTAACAAAATCGTTACCGGCGTCTCCGCGTCAGCCGAGTTTTTTGATAAAGCGGCCAAACGCGGCGCGGATATGATTATGGTGCATCACGGCATTTTGTGGGATCGCGATACGCCGATCATCAAAGGCGGCACCAAGCGCCGACTGCAAACGCTGCTGCAAAACGACATCACCTTGCTGGCGTATCACCTGCCGCTCGACAAACATCCGGAACTCGGCAACAACGCCCTCGCCGTAAAAGCATTCGATATGACAAATATCGAAGAATTTGCCGAGGTCGGTTATATGGGTACAATTCTGCCTATCTCTTTTGATGTGCTGCTGAAAAAAGTGCGGGACCTTTATCAATCCGATCCGCTGGTTTTTGCTTACGGTCCGGAACGCATCGAGCGCATCGGCATCTGCTCCGGTGGTGCGCAGCGCAGTATTGAGGAGGCGATCGATCTTGGACTCGACGCTTTTATTACCGGTGAATATTCCGAACCGACCATGCATCTTGCCAAAGAGGGCGGCATTCATTTTATCGGCGCCGGTCATTATGCGACCGAGCGTCTCGGCATTCGCGCACTAGGGGAGCATGTCGCGGAAAAATTTGGTGTGGATGTCGAATTTATCGACATCCCGAATCCGGTCTAATTTTTCTGTGTTTACAAGTGCGACGCATCTTCAAGATGCGTTGCACTTGTACACCAAATACCCGGCTAATTGTAAATTGAATTGACAATTAGCCGGGTATTTTGTATTTTTTCTCATGATTCCTCGAAAAATAGAACATTTTATTCGGCAAACGGCTAAAGGTTATCCAGTAATTGGAATAACCGGTCCCCGTCAATCAGGAAAAACAACGTTGGCGCGCTATATTTTTAATGATCGTCCATATGTAAGTTTGGAGACGCCAACCAATCTTGATTTCGTCACAGACGATCCGCATGGTTTTATAAATAAATATAAAAGTGGCGCCATATTCGATGAGGCTCAACGTGCACCGCAATTATTTTCATATTTACAAGAGGTTGTTGATTCGAGTCAGGAGTGTGGCAGATTTATTTTAACCGGCTCGCAACAGTTTGGTTTGATGTCGGGAATCACACAATCCTTGGCAGGTCGTATTGCCATGATCCAGTTGTTGCCGTTTTCGATGGATGAATTATACACCGATAACGTGCCGTCGCTTGATTCAATTTTGGTATCCGGTCTCTATCCGCCAATCCACGATAGAAAATTGGATCCATCCGTATGGTTTGGCAATTACGTAAACACCTATGTTGAAAGAGATGTTCGCAATATTATTCAAATCAAAGAACTTGCATCCTTTCAACGCTTTTTGCGTTTATGTGCCGGACGGGCAGGTCAATTGGTCAATCTTTCGAACCTGGCGGCAGATGCTGGAATCAGCCATAATACGGTAAAATCATGGATTTCAATTTTGGAAGCCAGTTATATTATCTTTTTGTTACAGCCTTTTCATAAAAATTTGAACAAGAGATTAATCAAAACCCCCAAATTGTATTTCTATGATAGCGGCCTGCTTGCCTACTTGTTATCAATTAACAGTGCCGAGCTCATGTCGACTCATCCGCTGAGAGGACAAATATTTGAAAATTTCATTGTTAGCGAGTTGGTTAAGAATAGATTTAATCGCGGCCTGGCCTCAAATCTGTATTTCTGGCGGGATCGTTCAGGCAATGAAGTGGATGTCATCCTCGAAAATGGCAAAGGCTTGTCAGCTATTGAGATAAAATCTGGCCAGACAATTAATCAAGATTTTTTCAAGGGATTTAATTTTTGGAATCATCTTCTCCCCGGTACACACAATATCCTGGTGTATGGCGGGCATGATGAGATGGTTCGAAATGATGTCTCTGTAAAAAGCTGGAAAAACGTGCATCAGATTGAGCCATAAATATATCTTGTTTTTTAACGGCGTTACCCTTAACTTTTAAAAGTTTATAAACGCCTAACGCAGTGGAGAATAGATTCCCCGGATGTTTAAGAAATGGCGGGGATTTTTTATATTATCGCGCCCCGTAAATGTAGCGATCTCATTTTTATCAATATTTGTCGCCATAACCATTTGCGGATGGAGCACGTGGGAGAGCGTGTTACTGGCGTGTTTGACCGGCGCATTTATTACCGTCGCCGCAAATGCCATAAATGATGTGTATGACCTCGACATTGATCGAATAAATCGGCCGGATCGGCCACTCCCAAGTGGCGTTATGTCGCCCAAAGAGGCTTTTGCCTTTTCGATTTTTTTCTTCACGCTCGGGGTGACGAGCAGCGCGTTCATCAATAAAAAAACGCTGATCATCGCAATATTTTTTTCAGTGCTGCTCTATCTCTACAGTTCAACGTTCAAACGCCGGGTGCTCATCGGTAATTTTACCGTCAGCCTGGCAACGGCATTCGCCTTTATTTATGGCGGCGCCGCGGTCGGACACATCGAGAACGCTCTCTTTCCCGCGATTTTTGCTTTCCTCATGCATTTTGGGCGCGAAATTATCAAAGATATGGAAGACATCGAGGGCGATGCTCAAAACGGCGCGCACACCTTGCCGATTCGTTTCGGCATTCGGCCGGCGCAAGTGCTCACAACCGTTTTGTTGCTGACGCTGATTCCTGTCACCCAGCTCCCGTTTGTGTTCAACATGTACGGGATATGGTACCTGATTTTGGTCAACCTCGGCGTCAATACCGTGTTGCTGTACACGGTTTTTTCCATGTGGCACAAACCGGTTCGATCGAATTTTCGGTTGCTGAGCATTTTACTCAAAGCCGATATGTTGATCGGGTTGGTAGCGATTTATGCAGGACGGTATTAAGAGCTGTAAGCTCTAAGCCGCAAGCTTTAAGCTTATAGCTTACGGCCTACAGCTTATAGCCTAAAAAAATATTTAACGATAGCAATTTATTCGAAACAAGCATGCGCGCTCTCATTCAACGTGTTAAAAAAGGTTCGGTAACAGTCGATAATAAAATGATCGGCCAGATTGGTCAGGGACTCGTCATTTTACTCGGCGTCAAAGACGGCGATACAGAGGCGGCCGCCGACTATTTAGCGAACAAGATCGTCAACCTGCGCATCTTTCAAGATGAAAACGGCAAGTTTAACCGATCGGCGTTGGATGTTGGCGCGGAGTTACTGGCGATTTCACAATTTACCTTGTATGCGGATACAAAACGCGGTCGCCGTCCCGGATTTTCCGAAGCGGCCAGGCCGGAGATTTCAATACCATTGTATGACACGTTTGTCGAGTTTTTAAAGTCGAGCGGCTTAAAAGTGGAGACCGGTGAATTTGGCGCGCATATGGTTGTGGAAATCATCAACGACGGTCCGGTGACGATTATGCTTGACAGCGAGGATAAACTGAAAGTATGAGTGACATCCACGATAAAATGTTCTCTCAGAAACTGATTCTCGCGTCGCAATCACCGCGGCGGGCGCAGTTGCTCAAACAGGTTGGATTTGAGTTTGAGATTGTCCCAAGTTTTATCGATGAAAGTGAAATCCAGGACGATGATCCGGCGGGTACAGTGAAAGCCTTGTCGTTTGCCAAGGCCAAAAGCGTTGCCGAAAAAATCGACAACGGCATCGTCATCGGTTCGGATACGATTGTTGTGCTGGGAAAAGATATTCTCGGCAAACCGGAATCCGAAACTGAAGCCAGGGAGATGTTACGTCGTTTGGCTGGTGAGACGCATCGAGTATTCACTGGTTTTACCTTGTACGAAAAGCCGAGTCATCGCCACGTTAGCGATTACGAAGTGACGAATGTGCATTTTCGAAATTTGTCGGATTGGGAAATCGATCGCTACGTTTCAACAAAAAGTCCAATGGACAAGGCCGGCGCGTACGGCATTCAGGATCAGAGCGCGGTATTTGCCGACCGCATCGAAGGCTGTTTTTACAATGTGGTTGGCTTTCCGTTAAGCAAGTTTTATACGGCCATGATGGAGTTTGTAAAATAAAAGTCATTTTGAGGAGCGAAGCGACGAAGTAATCTCCAGAAAAGTTCTCGTTGCTGGAGATCGCCACGCGGCTTGGCAGCCGCTCGCGATGACTTGGAAAAAATAAGAACAATGCAACTGAACGAAAAAAAACGCATCTATTTTCTCGCCATTTGTGGTACGGCCATGGCGTCGTTAGCCGCCATGATGAAAGCCAAAGGCTACGAGGTTTACGGCTCGGACGAAGGCGTTTACCCGCCCATGAGCGATTTCCTTGCCGAACAAAAGATCCCCGTGTTCGACGGCTTTCACATCAAAAACCTCGATCCGGCGCCGGATGTGGTGGTCGTCGGCAATGTCATCTCCCGAGGCAATGTTGAAATCGAAGAGATTTTGGATCGGCATATTCCGTACATCTCACTGCCGGATGCGCTGCGCGAATTTCTCATCCGCGGCAAACGATCCATCGTTGTCACCGGCACACACGGCAAAACCACCACCACCTCGATAGTTTCCTGGGTGTTTGAATATGCCCAGCGACAGCCCAGTTTTATGGTTGGCGGCATTCCGAAAAATTTTGGTCGCGGTTTTCAGGTTGGTGAGGGAGAGGATTTTATCATCGAAGGCGACGAGTACGATTCGGCCTATTTTGACAAAGTCGCCAAATTTTTGCGCTACATCCCGGATATCGGTATCATCAATGCCATCGAATTTGACCATGCGGATATTTACAATTCGCTCGATGAGATCAAACTGGCGTTTCGCCGATTCGTCAATTTAATTCCGCGAAGCGGGATTTTGGTTGCATGTAAAGATGATGCAAACGTAATTGAGATCGCCCGGAACGCTTTCTGCCCGGTCACAACTTTTGGTTTAAAAGAAGACGCTGACTGGCGAGCGGACAACATCCACACATCGTCCAAAACAACATTTGATGTGTATAACAAAGGTGAGTTGTGGGGAACAGCAACCAGCCTTTTGCCCGGCGACCATAATGTTCGCAATGTGCTGGCCGCGATTGCCGTGGCCAATTTTGCCGGTATCGACAAAGAAATGATTGTTGACGCGCTGCAACTTTTTCAGGGCGTCAAACGGCGGCTGGAACTGAAAGGCACAGTCAAAGGTATAGATATTTACGATGATTTTGGTCATCATCCCACGGCTGTGCGCGAGACGCTCGCCGGTTTTCGGGCGCAGCACCCGGGCCGTCGCATTTGGGCGTTGTACGAACCGCGTTCCGCCACCAGTCGACGAAATGTGTTTCAAAAAGAATTTGCCGAATCTTTTGATCACGCGGATTTTATTCTGGTCGCACCGGTACACCGTCCGGATAAAGCGCCGGCGGATCAGCTTTTTTCGGTCGAACGATTGGCCGAGGATTTGAACAAAAGGGGGAAAACAAGCAGACAATTCACGGTTGAGGACATGGTGAAATTTGTGAAAAGCCATGCACAAAAGGACGATATCATCATCACCTTTAGCAACGGTCCTTTTGGAGGGATTCACGATAAACTGTTACACAGCCTATGACAATACTTTTATATAAAAGTGAAGGAACCGATTATGGACGAACAAAAGCAAGACAAACCGCGCGGTGATCGCCGCCCACGTTCCGGCGGCCGACGCGGCGGGAGACCCGGAGGTCGATCCGGTGGACGAGACAATGGTCGCTACCGACGTGACCGCGACGAGCATAATCCGAAAATTGAAAAGCTCGTCAAACAAATCAAAGAGGAACTGATTGATTCGATCGAACCAATCATCATTCCAGAGTTGAACGCGTTTGAGCGCAAACTGATTCATCGCCAATTTGACAACAATCCGGACATTGTGACGAAAACCTATCGATTGGACGACGATGTGTACGAATTGCGCGTCTACCCGGTTGGCAACCTGAAACGCTATGCGCAGAAAAAGGCGGATGAGGCCGTTGAAAAACGCCAAAAGATCGTATTGCCGCACATGAGCAATTACGAACGTTTTATCGTGCACGATTATCTCAAAGAGATTGACACGGTCCACACGACGAGCGAAGGCGAAGACGAGGACCGCCACATTGTCATCGAACCGGCGGTGTTTGGCCGCGGCTTGCGCCGAATGATCAAAAAGATCAGACTGTTTTAGGCAAAAAAGATCGGATTGGTGAAACCGTGAAATGACCGGTCGCCAATCCGGCTCTCCACCTCCAGTCGGATGTAGCCCGGTTGTGGAGCGGAATCAAGAGTGACAATGTCCACAAAATGAAAAGAACCCGAAGGCACGGTTAGCGGCTTTCGGGTTTCTTTTTTGGTGCTGATGTTGCCGAGGACGATCTCGATCCGATGTAGCTCGCCATAGCTGGGAGTAGACACAGCGGAGACCATGATGGTACTCGGAGGTAAGGCTATGGTATCGCCAATGTGAAAAAGATAATCGCTTGTCGTAGGTCGCACATCGTTTTCGGCTTTTTGATTGAATACCTCTGTCGTCTGTCGTTTGTCGTCTTCCTCCCGGCTGATAGCTGACGGCTGACAGCTAATTGCCGCTATTGGCCCATCCGTTACCATCACTCGGCCCTTTTTCAGGCCGTCCAAAATCGACTCCAGCGACAACTCGCCTTTTATAAACACTCCAGTCACGGACGTGCCAAAAATTTCGTGCTGTTCCTCACGCATGGAGACATGCGGCGTGCCGATTTGCCGAAAACGATTGAAACTGCCGTGTGCGTCGGTTCCGGCGATCAGAGTGATTTTGTGTCCCGCCAGCAACAAACGTGTCCATTTTTTCAAGCCAACCTTGAGGAAATGTTCTTTGTCGCCGTTCCAGAATTGCGCGCCGTGTAAACCGGGCAGTGTCAAATCATTGTCCGTCCAAATGCCGCGACGAATGAGCCATTTTTGTACAAGCGGCGGCTCCACCACGGGATGTGCGGCAAACGAAACAGCTCCTTTGTCCAGGTGCGGCAGCACATCAGCGATCCGGTGCTGCGGCGTGGTGCGAAACCATGTCTCCGCGCTGTCGCCCCAACCCGGCCAAAAATTTTTATTATTGAAAATGAGGTAATGTACATTCTGATTTTTTTCATTACCGGCGGACAATTCTTCTCCGGGAATGATCACCAGGTGTTTATTTTTTGCGTTAAGCTCCTCGATGTCGTGCCACATCTGTTTCCACTTTGGCAGGTCGGGATCGTTCCTGAGATAATCATCAATCCGATCATCCAGATCGTACGAATGATCCGATGACGCGAAAAAATCCAGTTCCGAGGCGCGGGCCATGGCGGCCGTCACCTCGAACGGCGCGCCAAACTCGACCTGGTCGCTGCTCAGGTGGCTGTGCGTGTGCATGTCGCCAAAAACCCATCCGGGCATTGTCGGGCGAGGAGAATCATCAACAAAAAGCGTGAACGGCTCGTGCGAGGTGAGTTTGTAATTGTCGTTTACACATTGTTTTTTTCGGCCACGGCACGAATAGGAGACCACCACATTGATGTTGACATCCCCAATCCAATCGACATCACATTGGTAAAGTTCGTACCAAAACGATTCGACAATTTTTTGATCCGCAAAATTCTTTTCATACAATGTTACTTCATGTGAATTTTTGATAATTTGAATTTTGACAAAATCAAGGTCAACGGGAAATCGATGCGCATCCTTGATACAGAGAAACACCGGCAGTTTTTGTCCCGGCCCGATGCGGTGCGGCAGATCAGCGACAATCTCCGGCTCGCGCTTAAAATAGCGGCTGAACACATTCCAGATTCTATAATGGATTTCGGCGTAAAGAAAAACCGGCAACAGGAAAAACAGCCACTGCATGTGAGGATCAATATTCAGCATAATTTAACAAAATCTCCCGGGCAATCTCGGCCGCCGGACGAGCATCCCATTTTTTGGCAAAGAGTTTTCGATAGACATTTTTATCCCACCAGTATCGTGATTTGGCGACAAGACTTAACCACAAATAATCATCCATGTGATAATGAAAAGACGGATCAAAATAACAATTCAAATGACAACCGTGGCAAAAATCGAATCGACCCTGATTTTTATGGTAATAATGCCAGGTGGATGATTTCCGAAACGAATCCAAAGTCACCTTGTCCTGCCGGCAATGATAACACGGCAGCACCACATGGTTATCCGGCGACAGGACAATCGTCGAATCCATAACCCGGCAGCGGGGATTTTTTCGATCATTGCCGCCGCGCTGCCGTAAAAGATGAAACGCCTTGTTGAGATAAACAAATCGAGACGCGGCAAAGCGTTCGATCTGTTTCAGGAATGTCACATCCGATTTTTCGAAATGAGCATAGACGAACACCGGATTGACGATCAGCATCAATCCGAGTCGTTGCGCGAATGCCACAAGCGGCGCGAGCTGATCGATGTTGTGCTCATTCACCGTAAACAACAGATCCGGTTGTTCGCCCAGGTGTCGCGCCACATCCACACTGCGCATGACGTGAGCGAACGTCTGTTGTCCGCGAATCGAGTTGTGTTTCGTCTCGTCTAAGGCATCCAGCGAAAAATGCAAAAAATCGACGAGACCGGCGAGTGACCGGGCGTATGTTTCATAACGCAGGCCGTTCGTGGTGATGCTGGTCTTGTAGCCGAGACGTTTGGCCTCGCGCAGCATCGCCGGCAGGTCGTCATGCAATAACGGCTCGCCGCCGGTAAAATCGACAAAACGGGCGCCGAGTTTTTTGGCCTCGCTCAAATTTTTCACCACATCATTCAAGCTGGCGTCGTCGGATTTGCGAGTCGGCAGACGCCAGATATGGCAAAAAGTGCAACGGCAGTTACAACGCTCCGTGATATAGTAATGCAACAGTAAAGGCGGCAAAAAGCGCATACGGGCTCCTCAATCTCGGCGCATTTCCGCGCCCTTCCAGGAGATGTGGCGATCGAACAACAAAAGGATCGGCAACAACGCCGTATAAACGATGTAAAACAGTTCATACAAGAGGAAAAAAGGCCATGGACATGGCTCTTGAAGAATTTTTCGACTTGGATGAAAAACGAGATAATCCACCAGCATTTTGGCCAGAGCCGTCCAAAGCGCCGTTTGCCACGAGAACGGCGCCACGACAAAAAGAAGCAGGTGAGTCAAAAAACCGCTCAGCATCACCCACATGCCAAACGGGCGGGCTGAGGAAATGCCAAGGCTCCATCGTTTGCGCTGGGCATAAAACTGGCGCAGCGATGCTGCGGCGCGAGTGCGCACCGCGCTGTCCGGCGACGCATAAAAACGGCACTGCCATGTGGTTTGGTGTTCGATGGCATTGATGAGGGCAAAATCTTCAACAAAACTGTCATCAAGTTTGCGATAGCCGCCGACGTTATCGTACGCCTGGCGACGAACCGCCAGATTGTTTCCCACCCAGGTGATCGGCTTGTTTAGCTGCGATGCAGCCGACGCGACGCTCAACAGGTAAAGCCAGTCCAGCGCCTGCACTTTTTCGAACAGCGTCTTTGGTTTGTTCACCAGCGTAAAACCGCCGACAATGCCGATGCGCTCTCCAAATCCATGCAACATCGTCTGGATCCAGGCCGGCGGAACCTGACAATCGGCATCCGTCATAAAAACAATCTCACCGCAACTTTTTTCGAAACCGGCCAGCAACGCGCCGGCCTTGCCGGATTTTTCTTTCTGGTCGTGTTCCAATCTCAGGGAAGAGAAGCGCGGGTCCGTCGTAAAATTCTTAATGATCTCCCCGGAGCCATCCGTTGATGCATCGTCGACAATAATGATATCCAGTTTTTCAGAGGGGTAATCGAGCTGCGCGAGCGAGGTCAGACAATCTCTTAAATAAGACTCTTCATTTTTGGCGGCAACAATGACGGAGACCACGGGTTCCCATGGCGTTGCCGACCGGGGCGGCTGCTGGATATTTCCGCGCAAGAGCAGCGCCAGAAAAACATACGAACTCGTAGAAAAAAAAAGCAATGTGATGAGTAAAAGCACAAAAACATCCGGGGCAATTTTAATTACGGCGTTAATCTCATTTCAATCTGCGTACCTTCACCGCCAAATCGAACCATCAGCGGTTGTTGTTGTGGCGGCGGTCCGAGCCGTATTATGAGCGTTGATGTCAGACTGCCCAAACGGTTCGTGACGATATCGGTCTTCCAGGTTCGTTCAACGATGTCCAGCGCCGGTGAAAATTGAAAAACAATGTCATGCGCGACAACATTTCCATTGTTTACAACGGATTGCACAATGCCGCCAAGGAACCAAATCTGGCTCTCGATGTCCAGCACATATTCAACAGTATCGCCGCTTGTCAGGTGTCTGGTGCGCAGATCATATAACAGACCCAGCACATGGCGACTTCCGTCCACCACCGGCCATGTTATGTTCTGATTGGATATCGCCTGTTTGGCCGTCCAGTCATAGTTGATGAGCCAGTCATGCTTTATATTTTTCTGGTCGATCGATTTGCCCGCGCGTATCATGGTGCCGGACGCATCCAGCGTAACCTGATACGAGTTGTTCACTCTGAACAAAAATTGCGCGACGGGCTTGGTGTCCAGCGTCCAGAAAATCGTGGTTGTCGAATCGGAGGTCTCGAGCCACATCTCGGCGTGCACGGCGTTCAATCCCTTAAAAAAAAGATCAAATTTGAGCCGTTCGTGCAAAAAATCGTGCAGTTCGAGCGCGAATCCGGCCTGCATGATCGTCAGAATAAAAAGGGTGATGAATCTGGGCATCGGCTAATTTCTCACCTCGGCGGCATGTTGGCGATCTTTCCATTTGAAGGTGCCAAACGTACCACTCAAGCCGACACCGACGATATACGGGATTTGTGCAATAAACCACAGGGGGAAATAGGGCAATAGATCGGTTCGGCCAAAATAAACGGCAGAGCGAAGGGCGATGGCAAATTCGCTAAAAATTCGTATGCCGAGACAACACAAAATGACATCCAAATGCCGGCCGGTGACCAGCGCCGCGGGTAAACCAAAAAGTAACGCGGCGTTGAACAGCAGAACCTGCATGAGATAAAGAAAGAAAACAACATTTAATTTAATCTGAATGGAGCCGTTCGAGGCCCAGCGTTTGCGTTGATTGATAAAATCTCTCAAAGTAGGCTGTGGTGCAGAAACGGCAAACGAAGCGGGATCACCGGCGAACACAATTTTGGTTTTGACCAAATTGCGCACAAGCTGCAGCAGCAGCACATCATCACCGGAAACCCGATGCGCTACTCGCCTGTAGCCGCCAATCTGCAAAAAAACGGATTTACGATAACCGAGATTTTGTCCGGAGGCCGCGAGGGGGACGCCAAGATTTGTCGATCCAACCGCGGCGCCCATCAAGGTGACGAAATCAAAAGCCTGATATCGCTCGACAAGATTTTGCTTTTCACCGCGACGGCCAAATTGCGAAAAGCCGATGACAAATCCCACCGCCGGTTCAAAATAGGATACCATACTTTCAATCCACTTTTGCCCAACTCGGCAATCGGCATCCGTGGCCAGGATGATGTCACCGGATGACATGTTTATTGCGGTCTGGATGGCAAATTTTTTCGGACTAAAATTCGGCGGGACGCTTTCGATATTCAAAAGTTTGACGTTCGAATAGTCTTCTGCAAAACGTGAAACAACGGTCGCTGTCCGGTCATGCGAATGATCGTTGGCGATAATCACTTCGTAGAGGTCAGGCGGATATGATTGATGGACAAGATCGGATAAAATACGGCCGATATTATTTTCTTCGTTGCGCGCGGCAATGATGACCGAAACGCGCGGCTTGTCCGTTGAACTGCCGCGCCGCCGGATCATCATGCCTATAATGAACAGTAAAATTGTCACGGCATACATGGCCGTTAAAACAATGGTGATGTTCGCCAGTGCGTCCACAGGACCGGGCTACCTTACCTCAATCCAGTCCACAATAACCTCGCCGCGATCGACCATCAATTTGAGATCGTGCTGCCCGATTTTAAAGGTCATGGGCGCGCTCTGGTTGTAAAACCACTCGCCGACGCGATAATTCTGGCTCAACTCAACCGGCCTTTGATCCATGGCCATAAATAAATACGGCCTTTCGCTGACTGCTTTCACTTTGACGATAATTTTCATCACGCGATCAATGCGCGTATTCACGGAAAAATTCAAACCCTCGCCCGCTTTGAGCGCTACGCCATAGGTCGCGTTGTCGCGCCTGCGGCTCTTGCTGCTGTCCGGCTCCAGCACCACAATCTGCACCGGCTCGTTGATGCGATAATGTGCCGATAAAGTTGAGGTATCACGAATGACATAGGAATTCCCCTCACCGAGATGGCCGTAATTTTCCGCTTCAATTCGAGCAGGAACGCGCCGAAAAATGGCGGTCACCACATCGCCAAAATACTCGCAATTTTCCAGCTTGATATTTTCGAGAAATTGATTCAGAATAGCTTCGGCTTCTTCGGCATCCGGTTTGTCGCCGCCGCGACTGTAGGTCACAATCTTTTCCCAGCCCTCCGGCTTGGCGATGGAATAGGGCGTATTGTTCGTATCCATCTTTTTCCACGGCCAGAACAGCCAGCCAATATTAAAATCCTCATAAAGCTGATAGCAGAGCCAGTACCAGGATAGATTATTTTCGCCGCTTTCGCCATGATAGAGCGGCACATTGTATTGTTCACGAAAATCGAGATATTGCTGGATACTTTTGGTGTCCGGCAAGCTCCAGTATTTATGGAATTGATAGATCAGGTTATCGTCAAACGGTTCGCCAAAGACGCTAAAATCGGTGGACCAATGCGCGCCCTCCAGCGAGATGATATGGTAGGGATCGACCTGGCGAATGGCCTCGACAGTGCGTTTGTACAGCGGCTCCAACTGATCGTTAAACTGGGCAAAATCATCCGGCAGCGGCTCATTCATCAAACCGTACGCCAGAATAATCGGTTCATCGCGATAGCGTTTTGCCAGCTCGACCCACAGTTTGATAAAAAGTTCCTGGTTTTCCGGTTTGGAAAACAACTCGGGAAAATCATTTTCACTGTCGTCAATATTCGCGCCGGTTTGGCCGCCGGGGGCGCCGTGCATATCGAGGATGACGTAGACGTCGTGCATCTTGCACCATTCGACAAGATTATCAATGAGGCGGAATCCCTCTTTTTTCAATTTGCCGTTGTCATCCATAAACAGGCGCCAGTTCATTGCCGGGCGGACGCCGTTAAAACCGAGTTCTTTGATGCGCGCGATATCCGCCTCGGTAATATAATTTTCGCGAAAGGTTCGCCAAAACTGCTCGGCCTTTTTTTCGCCGATCATCTCGGTGATCAGTTTTTCGATCTTTCGCGGGCGGTCGCCATTTTTGCCGAATTTCCACATATATCCTTCGGGAAGCAGCCAATTGCCAAGTCCGACGGTTTGCAGCAGAATTTCTTCGCCTTGCCCTGTGACGATTTTTTGTCCCTCGGTTCGAACGTAGGCAGACGAATCGGGAGAGCGATGGCAGGCCGGTACCAGCGCGACGAGTATAACTAACAACAAGAGTTTTTTCATAATTTCCACATCAATTGTCCAGTATTGGCCCTAAGAATAATCATTTCAGGCATAAAAATCCAGTAAAGATTGATCACATCACGTCAATCATTTCACTGTTGGGTAAAAAAATGTCATCAACGTGGAATTTATGAGAGCGCCGATCAGCGTTTTTCGGCTTTACGCAGTTTGAGATATTCCACAAAAATCTCCAGCAACAGCTTGAGCATTTTAAAAATCCACACCAAAACTTGGCCGATGAGAGCGCCGATTGGCGAGGTAATGACAGCAAAAAAGATGAGAGCGTCTTTGACATTAAAAACCGCGAGTCCGTTTTTCGCTATCAAAAGCGCCAGGTAAAACACACCGGCGATGACACAATACTTGTAATGTTTGATCCACCATTGTTCAAAAGATTTCATCCCACATCCTCACACAGTAATTTTAAAACTTTTTAAAATAGATGTTTTCAACAAACAATCAAGCAGAATTCGAAAAAATCGATAAACACATTGAGAATTTTGATTTTCCGTTCTATTTGCCTATTTTACCGGCCACTTGGAAACGAACGGACAACGCATGATTGAAACAACTTTATTCTATCCACTTGCTATCGTGGCGATTCTCATCGTCGGTATCTCCAAAAGCGGTTTTGGCGGCGGGCTCGGTGTTCTGGCCGTACCGCTCATGTCGCTGGTGATTGCGCCGCCGCAAGCGGCCGCCATTTTGCTGCCGCTGCTCATCGTCATGGACTGGTTGACCATCTGGCATTACCGCAGACAATGGGACAAACGTAATTTGCTCATTCTACTTCCGGCGGCGATTGTGGGCATTATTCTTGGCGGATTGTTTTTCCGTTACCTGTCAAATGCTCACATCCGCATTCTGGTCGGCGCCCTGGCGGTGATGTTTGTCGGCAATTTTTTCCTCAAAAAACGATCCATTAAAAGTCATGGCGCGGATGTGCCGCGCGGACTGTTGTGGGGTTCGATCGCGGGTTTCACCAGTTTTGGCGTGCATGCCGGCGGCCCGCCGATCAATATTTATTTGCTGCCGCAACAACTCGATAAATCCATTTTTGTCGGCACGACCGTTTTGTTTTTTACCATCGTCAATCTGATCAAAGTGGTGCCGTACATGCTGCTTGGGCAATTCAGCACCGGCAATCTACTCACCTCGCTTTTTCTTGCGCCGCTGGCGCCCCTCGGCGTGTGGCTTGGCGTCAAACTGCACAGCCGTGTTAATGAAAAACTGTTTTACAATCTGTGCTACATCTTTTTATTCATTACCGGATTAAAATTGTTGTACGACGGTTTTTCCGAAGTGCTTAAATAGATGATGGATTCATCTGATCCGGCACTTTTTTTCCTTCCCCCATCTCGATTCTGCCGAAACTCCTGTTTCATCGATTTCTTGGTATGGGATAATTAAAAACAAAAAATCCGCTCATTTTGGGAAATAGGCGGATCACTTTTGTCTTATAGTGTGAATTTAACAAAAAGATGGCAAGCGTTGGGGACTTGTCTTTATATACAGGGGGAGAGACGACAGCCGCATGGGGGAAGTGATGCGGCTGTTGTTGTTTTATAACGGCAGGGCAATTTTTTGCCCCGAGGCCATGCTCTTCCACACGGCTTCGGTGAATTCCATATATTTGACACCCGACTCAAATGTGGTTAATTTTACTTTTTCTTCGCCGCGGATGGCGTTGATAAACTCCTCTTCCACACGCCAATCGGCTTCCAGTTCCGACGGCACGGGAATCTGCTGAAACGTCTCTGCGCCTTTTTGCGCCCCGTAAATTTTCCCACCCATGATTTTAAGAGAACCCTTTTCGCCAAAAATAAAAAGCTCTGTTGGACCGAGTCCGGCCACAGATGATATTTGCATGTGCAATTGCGCCCCATTGGCCATATCGCCAAGGACATCCAAATGTTCCGGTAAACGCACGGCTTTTTGTTCATAGTCGTCGGTCAAGCGCGTTTTCAGGACGGTTTTGCCCATGGCCATAACAGCCGTCGCTTCGCCAAGCCAGCGCAGAATACATTCGTACCAAATGCCGAGGCTCATGATATTATAGCCGGACAGATCAAAATCCTGTCGCCACGAGAGCGGTGCGTGCGGATCAAGAAAGACGCCGCTGTCGCGAACATCGATGGCCAACGGCGCACCGATGCGTCCTTCGGCCAGAATGCGTTTAATCGTGGCATCCAGGTGCAGCGTAAACGGCGACGGTACGATTTGCGCTATCAGGTGCGGATGTGTTTGCGACGCCCGCAACATGCGTCGCGCTTCCTCGGCGTTCATGGCCATGCGCGCTTCGCAGAGCACGTGTTTGTCATGGTCAAACGCCAATAGCGTGGCGGGCGCGTGCAGATACGGCCAGGTTCCGATGACAACCGCGTTTATGTCATCATCGTAAATCACATCCTGCCAGTGCTCGTACACCCGCGGAATATCAAATTCCTCAGCCACCCGCTCACCCGATTCCCTGGATCGGTTGCAGACGCTGACGATCTTGACGCCATCCATGGCCAGCAAACCAGGAATGTGCCGCGTGCGCGTGTTGGCGCCGGCGCCGATAATGCCGACGCGAATCGTCTCTCTCCTCATATTAATCCTCTTACGGAAGAGTGAACTGAATATATTTTATCGTTAATCCGGCATTGATATGTTGCTTTTCATAATACGTCAAGATCTTTAAAATCTCATCAACATTGTCACTGCCGTGGACATTGGTGATATTTTGTAAAATAGTGCATCCATAGGAGCTGAGCGATTCGAGGGTAAATTCGTACAACGCATCGTCGTCGGTTTTAAAATTGACCAGACTGCCGGGAACACATATTTTTTTATACACATCGAGGTAGCGTTCTGCGGTCATGCGTTTGCGCGGCTTTTTGGGATAGGGGTCGGGAAAGGTGATCCAGAGTTCCGCGACAGTGCCCGGCTCAAAAACATCGTCGATGTCAAGCACATTGGCGCGTAAAAAGAAGACGTTTCGTCTATTCCTTTCGAGTGCCGTTGATGCCGCCTTCCACAACCGATACCCCTTTAAATCAATGCCGATAAAATTCTTTTGCGGATCGTGTTCCGCAAGACTCAGCGTATAATCGCCTTTGCCGCAGCCAAGTTCCAGCGTGATGGGATGGTCATTGCCAAAGATGTCCGGCCATTTTCCTTTGAGCGAGCCGGCATCGTGCGAGACATTCGGGAATTCTTTAACCGCGGCAATCCGTATCTTTTTCTTCTTTGCCATACATTAAACTAAAGTGAATGAATAACCTGTGGGAAATAGTACAAACTTTTAATGTGGCAAGCAAGCAAAAGGAAAAAAGGACGGAAAAAAGAGCCGGGAACGTGTCCCGGCTCGTGCAGGTCAGGAGGTCTGAACGAAAAACTATATGTCGCCGGCTTTTTGTTTTTCCAGCATTTTTTTGCCGATGAAATAGTAGGCAACCAGCGCCGCGCCGCCAAAGATGAACAGCAGAGCAAACAGCACCACATCATCGTGCCGAAAATTGAAAAACTGCGCTACCAGAAAAGCCAGGCCGAGCGCCACCAGCACCATGCCCCATTTCAGCGATGTCGGCACGGCATAGGCAAACTTGTCGGCATAGAGAAATTTGACATTTTCGTTGATATCGCCTTTTTCAATGAGCAGGCGCCGAATACGGTTGTCCGAAATGATTTTTACAATAGCCGTGATAGAACCAAAGATGATGAACAAGACACCGATTTCTGAACCCATATTATTCTCCTTTCATGACTTGATTTTTGTTGTCTATTGTATCTGACAGATCATCGAGAAATTTGTTGCAATAAAAAGAAAAAATTTGTATGCAACTATTAGCAGTTTTATCTGTCTATTTAAACACATGAACAACGACGAAAAACAATTGGTCAAAAAGATCACCAGCGGCGACACGCGCGCCTTCCGTGAGTTTGTTGATAGGTACAAAAAACTCGTGGCGCATATTGTATTTCGTATGGTCAGAAATCCGGTGGACCGCGAGGATTTATGTCAGGATGTTTTTGTCAAGGCGTATCAAAATTTACAAGGATTTCAGTTTCATAGCAAAATATCCACCTGGTTGGCCCGCATCGCCTATAATACCTGCGTGAATTATGTGCAAAAGAAAAAAATACCGCTGCTGGATGACAGCACGCCCGATGAAGTGACGATGGACGATTTTGCCGCCCCCGCTGACGACCCACACATCCTGATGGAAGAATCCGAAACAAGTTCGAATCTTCAGCGGATGATCGACGCCTTGCCGGTTGTTTATCGAACTGTTGTCACGCTCTATCACCTTGACGGGATGAAATACGCCGAAATTGCCGAGGTGATGGGAATGCCCGAAGGCACGATCAAAAGTTATCTGTTCCGGGCGCGCAGTATGTTGAAGGATAAATTAAAAACGGTTGAGGAATTTTCATTGTGAATCACTTGAACGAAGAACGCATTCAAAATTATTTGGATGGCAGCTTGAACGCGGCGGAACAGGCAGCCATTCGACAGCACATCGACGCGTGCGACGAGTGCCGTCACACCGTCAACGCCTTTCAGGAGGTTTACACGCTTTTGGAGGCAGATGCACATTTTGACTTGCCGAAAAATTTTACCCATCAGGTGCTAAAAAAAACGCACAAAGCCGCCATCGGCTCGCTGCAATTTGGCTTGCTGCAGCTCTTTTCTGCGCTGGCCGCCGTCATCGTTCTCATCAACGTTGTGCTCTATTATGTCCAGATTGATGAATTTATCGATACCGCCAAAATGACCTCTGCCTCGTTTCAGCAGATATTTACGGTTTTTATCTCGGCGTTCCAGGGTATTTTCGATAAAATTCAGTTTGACGGACTTTACATCGTCATCGCGGTCGGAGGGCTGATCGCCTTGTTCATTGTTGATCGATTGATTTTGCAGCCGCGATTCCGAACATCGTTGTAACAGCACGCTGATTCTTCACCTGACAACGCTTCATCACCAGGGACTGCTCACGGCCATCCTCCGTTCCAAGGCGTCGCCCTGAGGATCATCCGCACTATCCTCCAAGACAACCACACGAACTTTTGCTTTTAAAAGTCATCATTTTTACTAACTTACCATATCCATTGAAAAAATGCAGGCGCATAAAGTTGCGTTGGGGCAAAAGGAGGTTACCATGAATTCCAAATTAACACGTCGGAATTTTATGAAAAATTCCGCACAGGGGGCTGTGGCCGTTGCTGCGCTTCCTTTTCTTTTATCAACCAAAGATGTACTCGCTGCAGGGACCGGAGAAAATCACATGACTTTGAACGACTATCTCGATCATTTTGGCGTCACCACACAGGACATAAATGCGGTGATGGGTGAAGCGCTATCGCGTGGTGGTGATTATTGCGATATCTATTTTCAGCATAAAATTTCAAATTACATCGGACTGGAAGACAATGCGGTGAACCGCGCTTATACGGATGTTGATTTTGGCGTCGGTATTCGCGTGCTCAGCGGCGACCAGACCGGCTATTCCTTCACCGAAGAAATTACCCTCACAGCGATGAAACTGGCGGCGCAAACCGCGGCCAATATCGCTCAAAACAGCAAAAGAGTGAATCCTGTTGAACTCAAACTAAAAGAGACACCGAATTATTATCCGATTGACATTCCATGGGAAGAGGTGTCCATCGACAAAAAGATCCCGTCGCTGCAGCAGATTAATGATAAAATTTACCAGCTGGATAATCGAATCATCAAATCGTCGCTCGGGGCGATCAATGAAACCACCTACATGTTGCTCGCCACCTCTGACGGCCGGATGGTGTATGATTATCAACCGATGGGTCTAATTTACGTCTCCTGTATTGCCGAACAAAACGGCGAAAAAGAACAGAACGGTTTTAATCTTGCCGGCCGCCACGGTTTTGAATTTATCACGCCGGACAATATTGACCGTCTGGCGCGAGAATCGGTGTCCCGCACGGTTGAACTTTTTGATGCAGTAAAACCCGAAGCCGGCGAGATGCCCGTTGTTATGGCCGCCGGCAGCTCCGGCATTCTTTTGCATGAAGCCATCGGCCACGGCATGGAAGCGGATTTTAACCGCAAGGACGTTTCCATTTTTAGCGATAAAATTGGTAAAAAAGTAGCCGAACCGTTTGTCACTATCATCGATAACGGCACCAATCCCAATATTCGCGGTTCCATTAATGTGGATGACGAAGGCAATGACTCGCAGGAAACCGTTCTGGTCGAAAACGGCATTTTGACGAGTTATCTGCACGATCGCATCAGCGCGAAGCATTACGGTGTGGAGCCGACGGGTAACGGCCGCCGCCAGGATTTTCGCAATACGCCAATGCCGCGTATGCGCAATACCTACATGCTCAACGGCCCGCACACCAAAGACGAAATCATTGCCAGCGTCGACAAGGGTATTTATGCAGAGACCTTTAGTAATGGCGAGGTGTTCATCGGCGCGGGTGATTTTACTTTTTATGTCAAAACCGGATATCTCATTGAAAATGG
>CAYSNA010000034.1:4988-21461 GCA_964432185.1 uncultured Cytophagia bacterium | reverse complement strand
AAAAAATTCGGCACCTTTGCCGGCGTATTCACGCCGGATGTGCTGACAATCCTCGGCGTCATCATGTATCTGCGGCTCGGCTGGGTTGTCGGCAATGCCGGTTTTCTCGGCGCCGTCATCATCATCTTGTTGGCTAAATCGGTTACGATTTTCACCGGCCTGTCCATGTCCTCCATCACCACCAACATACGCATCGGCGCCGGCGGAGCTTATTCGATCATTTCAAAATCTTTGGGATTGGAAGCCGGCGGCAGCATTGGCATTCCGTTGTATATCGCGCAAACGCTGTCTGCCGCTCTCTATATCATCGGCTTTACCGAAAGCTGGGTTCTCGTTTTCCCGACGCATCCCTATTTGCTCGTGGCCACGCTGGCGTGGCTGACGATTTTGTCGATTTCTTATATCAGCGCCAGTTTTGCCATTAAAATTCAATACATCATTATGGCGCTGATTGGTGTGTCGTTAGTATCGTTTTTTCTCTCGCCGGCAAAACCGGTGGCAGATTTTGTGTTGATTGGCGACTTTAAAGACGCCGGTTTTTGGCAGGTGTTCGCCATCTTTTTCCCGGCGGTCACCGGTATCATGGCCGGCGCCAATATGTCCGGCGATTTGATCAATCCTCGCAAATCCATCCCCAAAGGCACCATGTCCTCAATCTTAATCACCTTGGTGATTTACGTTGCCATCGCCTACATGGCGGCGCGCATTGGTACCTCGGTCGAATTGCGCGACAATCAGATGATCATGGTGGACAAGGCCCTGTTTGCGCCGGCTGTCATTGTCGGTATTATGGGCGCAACGTTTTCCTCGGCGCTGGGCAGTATGTTGGGCGCGCCGCGCATTTTACAGGCGCTGGCGGAGCAGCAAACCGTGCCGTTTTCATCACTGTTTGCCAGAAAAACCAAAAACAATGAGCCGCGCAACGCCATCATCTTTTCCGGCCTGGTTATCATTATCGCGCTGATTCTCGGCAATCTCGATTTTTTGGCGTCGCTCATCACCATGTTTTTCCTCATCACCTACGGCATGCTGAACCTGGTGGTTTTTATCCAGCAAAGCATGAAAATCATCAGTTTTCGGCCCACGTTCAAAGTCCCGCGCATCATTCCGCTGATTGGCGCCCTCAGTTGCATGGCAATCATGTTTTTGATCAATGCCGTATTCAGCATTGTTGCGCTGATCATCATTGTCGTGATCTATATTTTGCTGGAACAGCGGGGATTAAAATCCAATTGGGGCGATATTCGCGGCGGAATGTTCCTGGCCATTGCCGAACGATTTTCGCGTATGGCGATGAAATTTCCGCGCCATCAAATCACCTGGAAGCCGGATTTGCTGGTGCCAATCGATGACCCCAAAGTGTGGGCCGGACCGCTGCTGTTCATCAGAAACATCATTCATCCTGCCGGAAGTATTTTCGCCTTTACCGTACAGCACAAAGAGCCGGACGTGATTCATCGCGACCTTGATGATTTGTTGCAGCCGATCAAAAGTCAGGGTTTGATGGTCACCAGTTCTGTCATTGAAGATCGCAAATTTTCGCACGGTGCGCGGCTCGTCCTGCAGACGCTCAAGGCTGGTATGTTTCAACCGAATATCTTGTTTCTCACTCTCAGCAATGACCGCGATTCCGATCGCGACATTCAAACGCTGGTGCAGGAAGCCAAACGATTTGATATGGGCACGCTCTTGTTGCGCCAGCATTCGCGCATGGCGTTCGGTATGCAAAAAAACATCAATTTGTGGCTGCGCGACAAGAGTCCGAACTGGCACCTGGCCATGCTCATCGCTCTGCAATTACAGCTCAATTGGGACGGGAAAATCAATTTGGTGACCGCTACGGAACGCAAAGATGATGAGCGGCGATTATACAACTTTTTGGAACGCCTCAATGATCAGGCGCGGCTTCCGTCCATGACCGAGTATCACGTCATTATCGGCAAGTTTGATGAAGCGATGAAATCGGCCCCGCGCGTGGATATCAATATCTTTGGTCTCAGCGAGCAGCTCGATTTCAGATTTATGCGCAACGCCAGCGAATGGACCAAATCGTCCTGCCTGTTTGTGTGTGATTCGGGACGGGAGGATGCACTGGTGTGAAAGTGAATAATTCGTTTCCGGCCAGCAAAGTCGAAATTATATTTAAAAGAATCAACGTCTAGTCCACCAGGTAGATCCATATTTATTATCAGTGGTGAATGAAATGTAATTATGGGAGGTGTTTTTTGAAATCTACAGCATCATCTCGGCAAATTTTATGTCGCATATCATATTTAATGATCATTCTTTTTGTTTCAGCAGATCAAAGTTTTGTTCAGGAGAACACGCTAAATGTAGTTTTGAATCAACCGCTCCCTCAACACTTCCAAGCCGGGGAGTTCTTTTTCTTGCAGGGCAAAGTTGAAAATTTTCAACCAGGACTAATACTCGGTATTTCTGCCAGTAATGGCCTCCATAAACACGTTGTCAATTATAACAAGCCCCTGGATAGCGATAGTTTTGTTGTCCCTGTTCATCTCCAGTTTACCGGCATTTATCATCTTTCCATGAATTTGTCCCGGATCATAAATAACAGGGATTCTACGATCTACTCTAAAGGACCTTTTGAGCTGTTTGTTTCACAGCCTCAACGGATTTTGCCACAAGAGGTTCTGCCAATTTCAGATTTTGCTGTTCACATTGATAACCGTGACGTGATGTTGACTTGGGACTCGGGCAACGAACTTTTTGAGCTGCAATATCAACAGTCGGATCTTTTGAAACGGCTTGTTCTGTCAAATAATCCAAATTCTGTGTTAACAACTTTATTTGATTTGGCAGACTTTTCTTCGGGAAATATGGTCTTCCAAATTCGAGGTGCGCGATCAAATGACGGAACGTTGTTGAGAAAAAGCTCTGAATGGAGTAGCTGGCAACGGATAGAATATCCAATTGTCCAAAAGCATGCTTTTAAAATTGATGGAAAAAATGTTGATTTTTTGCGCCCCCTACAGACGAGAGGCCGCGTTGGCGATAACGTGCCGTTCAAGATGGATATTAAAACCTACTTTGATCTTTGGGCATATGTAAAACGTCCGGATAATTCGGTCGATATAATTGATCTCAAGACCAAAAGTAAAAAAGAAATTTTTACTACCGGAACATGCTATAAGCCAGGCAAGGCCGAATTCTCTTTTATACCTGACCAACCCGGGGTATATATCGTTGAAATTAATAATCATGATGGTATTGCATTGGTAAAGGTTCCGTTCTATTGCGGGGAAATTTTACCCATTTTGCCGGCCCCCTCCGCTCTTACCAATCCGGCTCCAATAGATTCCTTTCATACATTCGTTTTAAAAGAAATGAACAGAATCCGTGAAAATTTATCCATACCGCTTCTCCACTACTCGGATCGGCTTGAACATATAGCCGAATATTATACAAATGTAATGAAAAGCAGCGGGCAGTGTTCACACGGCGCATTGGGACAAACGACGCAGGACAGGATAAAAATGTCTGGGATTGACGGACCTGTGAGTGAAAATATCGCTTGTGCCGACACACTGCACAAAACGTTTCTTAATTTGCTTAACAGCCCAAGCCATTATAGCGCCATGATTGATAAACAGATGAATTTTACAGCCATCGCCTGGAAAATGGACAGCGACAGTACTTTTTATGTGGCTCAGTATTTTTCTGCCAATGAATAAAATGCGAGAGTAAGCAATCGAAACAGCAATCCTGTCGATCTTTGAATTTTCATGTTTCTGTCAATAGGTCACGCTCACCCCGAGCGACGGGATGAACGGCATATTGTAGATATTCGCGTATTTAAAAATCGAAATATCCGGCATGTCCGCCACATCCTCATCAATGATGTAGTACATCCGTTCGTACATATTTTTTTGGTTGAACACGTTCAGCAAATCGAGATAAACCGTCAGCCGGGTTGCTTTGATGGCGGTTCGATAGTAAAACCGCACATCAACGCGTGAGTAGCCCCGATAGCGGCTGTCGTTGAGCGTGGACTTTACGTAGCGAGACCGATCCGACTGCAACTGATGCGTGTAGCCGAGGATTTTATTGTACGGCAATCCACTGTTAATTCGCCAGACGGCATTGGCGCCCCAGCCGCGGTGAATCGTCACATCGCCCATAGCGCTGAGGCCGTGGCGGCGGTCATAATTAAACGGAATCCAGATGTGATTCTCGCCGCGATACTCGCTCTTGGCCCACGAATAACTCAACAAGCCGGAAAAGCGGCCGTTCGCGCCCTTGGCTTTTTCGAGGGTGATCTCCAATCCGCGCGCATAACCTTCGCCGCTATTTGTCGGATAATAAAAAATCCGGTCCTGGGGCAAAAGAAGATCATCGTACAATTTATAATACAATTCAATTCGTGAATACAGATCGTAACCCCAATCGCGGTCAAATCCGACAATAAAATGCGTTGCTGATTCGGCACGCAGTTTTTCCAAATCGGTATTCATGTTGATGGGCACATCGCGTGTAAAAGCGCTCATGGCCGTTGGATATTGATGCACCTGCCCGATAAAGGCGTGCGCTTTCATTGCCGGTGTAAAATGATAAATTAAACCGATTTTACTGCTGACGTCATCTTTTTTAATCAGCTCGCTATACTCGTAACGCAAGCCAACGACGGTTTCAAGCTGCGGTAACCATTTCGCCATATAATCAACATAAGCGGCGATCTGACC
The DNA here is from genome assembly GCA_964432185.1 of uncultured Cytophagia bacterium. Lineage (GTDB taxonomy): Bacteria > Zhuqueibacterota > Zhuqueibacteria > Residuimicrobiales > Krinioviventaceae > Kriniovivens. The sequence goes on along the minus strand of CAYSNA010000034.1, from coordinate 16,761 downwards.
GGAACTTTCCTTGAACAGCATATCCGGCGGCATGGTGCGGCGGGTAAAGTCAATATTCACCACGTATGTTTCCAAATCAAGATTGGATTTTTCCGCCGCGCCGTACACACCCTGGACGAGGTGATGATTGGCGTTAAAATCCACAGAAACATTTTGATGAAAATTAAAACTGCTGATTTTCGATTTATAATTGCCGTACGCCGCGAGCGGCTCCGAGCGATCCGCGTACAAATGATAGTCAAACGATTCATCATACAATGCCGCGCGCAGCGAGGTCTTGATCCGACCCGATAGTTTGCTGTCCAGACCAAGGATGTGCATGTTGAGATTGGAGCTTTCCGTCATCTCGATATCCTGTTCGGTATGCGCAATCATATCGGTCGCTTCGGCGGCATGCAAAATTTTATAAGAAAGTTGCGTGCCTCTGGTGATGTCGTACACGAGTTTGCCGTCAAGGTCATACATATAGGGTAACGTCGCCTGGTCTTTGGCGTACGGGCGGGCGAGCACATCAACATAGCTGCGGCGCGCGGACAGCAGCCATGAACCGCGCGGGCTCATGGGCCCCTCAAGCGTCAGATGTGTCTGAACAAAGTCGAATCCACCGGCGATGCCAAAACGATCGCGGCGGCCTTCCCGACTGTCGAGGTTCATCACTGACGATAAAAAATTGCCATACTGGCCGGAGAAATGGCTGGTCGAAAATTGCGCATTTTCAATCGTCGTTGGATTAAACAAACTGAATCCACCGCCGAGCAGCAGCCGCATTCGATATGGATTGGGTAAAAGAATGCCGTCCAGATAAACAGCATTTTGATCGAGCGCTCCGCCGCGTACGGCAAAATCGGATGTATAATCGCCCGAACCGATGACGCCGTTGAGCAGACCAATGACGCGCGTCAGATCGTTTAGACCTCCGGCAATATTTTCCACGGCTGCCGGATTGATGTCCTGTTGTCCTGGCCGGGTGGCTCCGGGTTCAAGCGTCATCAATCGATTTGCATGCACTTCGTCCGGAGGCGTCGTCAACACGTCGGGCAGCAATTGAGCATCAAGGCGCCTGGCGCGGCCGGCAAAAACTTCAATCCCGCTGATGGAATCAGCCTTGAATCCTGCGCAGGAAAAAATTACCGTATGTCGTCCGGCCGGTACAGCGCTGATCAGATAGGCACCCTTGTCATTTGATGTTGTACCAAGCGTCGTCCCGGCTATGGTAACTTTGACGTTGGCCAGCGCCTCGTTGGTTTTGGCTTTGCTCACAATGCCGAGAACGCGGCCGGTGTCCTGCGCCCAAACAGCGGTGACGAATAAAATCAAAACAAATAAAATGGTTTTCATCTTGGTACCTTTATTGACTTAGCGATGAGAGTAATGGCGTATGGATAATCTCCCACGGCGTTGTGTAAAGAATATCGCGCCCATTGGCCGCCCAGCAAAATGAGACCAAATCGAACCGAAATGAAAAAGTGTCGATTATCGCGCCGGTTTCGGGGTTGATGGTCGCAACGCCAAATTGGCCTTTGCGGAACAGAATCGGTGCGCCGAACGGCGGCGTCTCGACTCGTGCCCATTCGATTTTATCAAATTGGCCGACATATGAACGTTCTTCGCTGAGCTGTTGTCCGTCAAAATTGAGAATTTCCAGCGTCGTTTCGGTTTGACACGCCAAACGGTTGCCATCGTGTGACCAGGTCGGATTGGAAAGCGACATATTGAGCGAGCCGCTGATCTTCACCAGTTCGCCGCCATCAATCGGCACAATGTAAATATCGCGACCATCGTCGCAAGCAACCCATTGACCATTGGGCGACACTTCCGGATTGAACTGCGGCGGTGTCGTTGATGGCGTCAACGCGGTGATCTCGCCACCGTTCGTCGGTACGCGCACGAGTTGTCCGTTTTGCGAAAATATGATCATCTGAGAATTGGGAGTAAACGCCGGCGCCAGATTGAGCATGGGATTAATCGGATCCGTCAATCCAGTGAGCCGATCCTCCATCACGTCGTAGGCGTAAATGGCGCTGAAATGATCATCCAGCAATTTTTGCGTGACCAGCGATTGCCCGTTTTCCGTCCATTGGGTTTCTTCAAACGGCCACCAATTGGAGAGCTGTTGTACGTCGCCATCAATCGACAGTGTAAAAATGCCGAGCCGCAACGCGCTATGTGTTCCGCCAAATTGAATTTTATCCTGCCTGTCTAGTCGATCAAAGCCCCAGATGGCGCCAAAATCTTTATTCAAAATGGTTAAACTTTTTTCAGCCACAGAATATTTTTTAAATACGTTCAGGTTCAATGCAGCATCATGTTGATAAAGCAGAATGATGCCCTGCTCCGGTAAGTAGGTCATCGCTGCAGCGTCTTCGACTGCGATTTTGGTGATGGCGCCGTTCCGTTTCAGCCACACACCGCGACCGCCATCGGTTGTGCCGCCGGTAAAAAGCACAGCATTGTTTTCATAAAGTTGCGCTTGACTGCAATACTGCAAGCTGTCCAGTCTGATGGTCTGTGTTTCGTTCATGTCCCGGTCAAACACCGAGAGAAAGAGTTGATCTCCCTCTTGCGTTGTAGCGTACAAGGATTCTCCGTTCGGCATCCAGAATATGGGCGAGACAAACTGCAAATCCGCAAAGCGAAAACTTTTGGAGGTTCCCGTCGTCAGATTTACCAGCGTAAATCGTCTTTTCGTACTTTGATAGAGCGCCTCTGTGCCATCCGGCGACAAATGAACCGGCGCCAGACGTTCATCAAAATAGGGCAAATTGAGCGTGAGCAGCGTATCGAGCAATTCTCCGAACAATGAATATTTCAGTAACGTCACCAGGCCGATCGGCGTCTGAAAAGCCAGCGCGCTGCTGTCCGGCGCCCACGCCAGATTCGTTTTTTCAAGGGTGTCTATGTATATCTGCTGATTGCCCAATTGCGTGAGTATATGATTTTGTTCAACAGGCGCCGTACAGGCGACAAAGACGATGTAAAAAGATAACAGGACCAGGAAAAAATATGGAATGGATCGCATAAAAATCCTCAAAAATTTGGTAGAAAATGATCCCCGTTTACAAAAATGTAAATGATGGCGAATGATTGAAATTTTCGTATATTACCTGAACGCATAACTAAATTGAAATAGGAAACCGCTTGCTCTTGTTTTGTGAGAAAAACTGAGGAATCCATGAACATTCGCAAAACGATATTACAAACGATTTTTATTGTCATCGCCTCCATTTTACTGGGTTTTACCAATAATATAGTGAACCCGAACCGGGTATTAATCTCATTTGACCGACCGCAGGCGCCTGCGGCGAGCGATTCGACGTTTGAAACTGAGGAACCGATCACCGTCGACGGTCCGGTTGTCTTGTCCAAGGAACAGTTGTCAACTTTGATACAAAAACAAAATGTTATCATCATTGACGCACGCACACCGGCTGAATTCCAGTCCGGCCATATACCAGGTGCAATTAACATTCCATTCGATCTTCTCTCTCAACACATTGAACAAATTGATGCATTTGAGCGAGAGAAATGGTTGGTGCCCTATTGCGATGGCCCGCCGTGCGAAAAGAGTATGGAACTGGCCACACTTCTGTTCGACATGGGATTTATGCGCGTCGCCTATTATGAGGCCGGCTTGGACGATTGGAAAAAAACCGAGGAGGTGGCATTTTGAAAAAAATCCTGGTTTTGACCATTCGTATTATTTTGGGCGCTGTCTTTATTGCCGCAGGAATAGGCAAAGTGATGAACCCGACAGATTTTGCCGGCGACATTGACAATTATCGCATGCTGCCCTATGCGCTGGTGACGCTGATGGCGGTCATCCTGCCCTGGGTGGAAATTATTGCCGGGCTTTTATTGATTTTTGGCCGCTTTTTGCTTGGATCGAGTTTTATAATAATGGTGTTGAATCTTGTCTTTATTGTCGCTATCTCCTCGGCGCTTGCGCGCGGGCTCGATATTGAGTGCGGCTGTTTTTCTCTCAAAGGTGGAGGAGCGCAGGTGGGACTCGTCAGGCTGATGGAAGATGTAGTGTTTTTAATTTTAGCCGCGATTGTCTTTTGGACGACGCACCGATCACATTCGCAGCCCAGTTCGTAAATCAACGTTGAATCGGAACAGATACTATCTGTTTTCAATCTGGTTCCTTGTCCGAGCGCTAAAGTGTGGTTTTCCCCTTGTCGCGTTTTCACACAAGGTCGGGAGAGCCAGGAACGTGTAAAATCACAATATGTCCTATGTTTAGAACTATCATTCTATTTTTCGTGCCACTGTGTAGTTTTGCCGCCGATTTTCACACCGATGTTTTTCAACAATTCCGCGCCGCTGAAGAACAACGCTGGATGGAGCTCATCCATACGTCGCAATCCGTCAGTCATGACTCGTCCATCGACATTCGTTTCTATCATATCAAAATAGATGTGGCCGTGCATAAAAAATATATTCGCGGCGATGTGCTCGTTCGGTTTGATTCCAGGATCAACAACTTGACCGCCATCACGCTCGATCTGCAGCGTTCTTTTCACATCGACAGTTTAACCGGAGCCGCTTCTTCCTTTCAATTTAAAAATGATGTTTTAACCGTCAGCCTCGATAAAGCGTACAACAAAGGTGATTCGGCAAGTCTGCGTATTTATTATCGCGGCGAACCGCCCATAATCAACGACCTGAAGGGCTTGCGCTACGAAATACACGGGTTGAACGAGCCGATCATCGCCAACCTCTCGACGCCCTTTCTGGCGCATTACTGGTGGCCGTGTAAGGACGGGCCCGGCGACAAGGCTGATTCGGTTTACATTGACGTGACCATTCCGGACACGACGATTCGCGACGTTCCGCTTATTGCCGTTTCAAACGGCACGCTGGAAGGCACAACGCTCAACGGCGCAAAAAAGACCTTTCACTGGCGCGAACGATTTCCTATCGTGCCTTATTATGTCAATATTGTCATTTCCAATTACGCCCCTTTTCAACAGTGGTCCGGTGGTGGACCGCGCAAAGGAGTGTCGCTGGAGTATAACGTCTTCAACGAAAGCCGCGATGTGGCGATTCAGGCGTTCTCAGATTTTTCACAGGTGATGAACTTTTTCGAAAGCCTGTTTGGCCCCTATCCCTTTGAAAATGAAAAATACGCCATGTGTCAATTAGGCTATTACGGCGGCATAGAGAAACAGACCAACACCATCATGGGCGGCATGACAGCCGACTGGTTTGGCGTTGCCGTGCATGAGCTGGCGCACATGTGGTTTGCCGACATGATCACCTGTAAATCCTGGCAGCATGGCTGGCTGAACGAGGGATTTGCCACTTATGCCGAGGCGCTCTGGTATGAACATCTGGTCGGCGAATCCGGCTATCGGCAGTTCATGCAGAATATCCAGTTTTTTGACGGCGGCACGGTGTACCTGCCCGATCCATCAGATCCGTTCAAAGTCTTTGTCGGCATTATTTACAACAAGGGCGCCTGGGTGCTGCATATGCTGCGCGGTGTGCTTGGCGATGATGTATTTTTTAAAATCTTGAAAGCGTATGCACTGGACTCTCGCTTTCGTTTTGGGCATGCCACGACCGAGGATTTTCAACAGGTCTGCGAAAGCGTGAGCGGTTTGGATCTGCAATCCTTTTTTGAGCAGTGGATTTATGACGAGTATTTTCCGTTTTATCACTATAGCTATTCGCAAGATGAAACGACGCAGCAGCTCACGGTAAAAATTGAGCAGATTCATAGAGACCTCGGACGACGCCCGGTTTTTGAGATGCCTGTTCAGCTTCTTTTGGATTTTTCCGATGGATCGGACAGCCTGGTTACTGTTCACAACAATGAAAAGACACAAGAATTTTACATTGATGTCAATCAGCGTGTGACCAATGTGACGATTGATCCGAATTTGTGGATTCTTCACAAAAACAAACTGGCAACACAAATGATATCCAATCAGGACACACCGGGCCGATTCTATCTGCATCAGAATTTTCCCAATCCGTTCAATGGCTCGACGATGATCCGATTTGAATGTCAACAGGCCATGCATGTGACCGTCAAAGTAACGAATGTTCGCGGCCGGCATGTTAGAGCTCTGTTCAATAACACCGTCCAAGCCGGACGCCACGAGATGTCCTGGAATGGCCGCGACGACAACGGTGAGCCGGTGCCATCCGGTCTTTATTTTGTTTCGCTTCAAACGGAGTATCTGCAAAAAACCATAAAAGTGGTGGTGCTTGATTAATAAATGGAGTGAAAAATGAAAAGAGTATTTCTAGCCATGGTGCTTTTGCTTTTTGCGGCCTGTGAAAAGGATCTCGGTCCCACAAACGATGGCGTGCGAGTTACAGTAAGTGACGAGTCGATTACCATCATCAACGGCACGGATAACGAATTGCGATTTTTCCCGGTGAATCAGGATGTCCTGGCCGCTTTGAACTGGGCGCCCTACTGTTTGCAAACGGGATTGATCATCGCCCCCGGAGAGCGTGAGACCATCGCTTTTGCGGATATTTTTGGTTATCAGCCCGACTGTAAAATTGTCGTGCACTGGTGGGCATGTGAGGAGGTCGATGGGAAATTGCAGCCCGGCGCCATTCAATCCACAGTCGTGTCAACCGCGCGCTAGCATGGAAAAGCTGAAACTCTGTTTTGTTATTTGCGTTCAATGGTCGAACCATTTTAGACCGGAGACGATATGACCATTCGAGATGCCATTCAGGAGCGCGTTTCGACGCGAACCTTCAAGACCGACCAAATTGACGCTGACACCAGAGCAGCCATTTTAGCGCTCTTTGATCAACGGATCAGTACACCTTTTGGCCACACGGTGCGTTTCCAGTTGATCGACAAAAATGTGCAAAAAGAAAAGCTCGGCACCTATGGCTTTATTAAAAACGCATCCACATTTATTGCCGGCGCCATTACTGATAACGAGTTCGCCCGCATCGATTTTGGTTTTCAGTTTGAGTACATGATTCTGGAACTCACGCGCATGGATTTAGCTACCTGTTGGATTGGCGGCACGTTTAATCGATCAACCTTTGGCGCAGCCATGCATCTGCAAGCCAACGAGCTGCTCCCCTGCATTACTCCCGTGGGCTATCCTGCTGAAAAAAAACGATTCTCGGAAAAACTCATCCGGCAAACCGCCGGTTCGGATAATCGAAAATCCTGGCATGAATTGTTTTTTCAGGACGATTTTGTAACGCCGCTTGTGCGTGAGGATACGGGACACTATGAAGTCGTGCTCGATATGCTCCGCCTGGCGCCGTCAGCGTCAAATAAACAGCCGTGGCGTATTGTCAAAAATCACGACTTTTATCACCTGGTCCTTAAGCGAACGCATGGCTATAAAAATCAGTTCAAGGGGATCGATTTGCAGATGGTGGATATGGGCATTGCCATGTGCCACTGGTCGTTAATGGCCGCCGAAATGGAGATCAGAGGCGAGTGGAAACGCATCGACAGCATCCCGGTGTTGCCGAAAAACGGTGAATACGAATACATTGCCAGTTGGGTGAACTGAGGTCATCATGCATAAAAATAGTTTGAATTGTAATCATTCTTTTTCTATATTAAACGGTATCAGGTCATGTTTGAACTTGTAAAGGGATGGGGAACAAAAGCAATCCGATCAACATTTTTTCATTGACGGACATTGAAATCATTCGTTATATTCCGACATGTGAGCATGATTGCAAATAGCATGAAAGCATTAATCGTTTACATCTCTCTTCTTTTCCTAGTGGCGCCTCGGCACACACAGGCCGCTGCCTTTGTTGAGGTGAACGGCGTCAAGTTGTGGTATCAAACCATTGGTTCCGGCCAACCGATCGTTTTTATCCCCGGCGGTCCCGGCTTTTCACACGTCTATCTCAAGTCGCATTTCTATCCGCTGGCGCGCCATTTCCGTCTTGTTTATTTTGATGCGGTTGGCCGCGGTCGCTCCCAGGATGACACGAAAAAGAACTACTCCATTGAGCGGGATGTGGCGGACCTGGAAGGTTTGCGGCAGGCGCTTCATATCGAAAAATGGCATGTTTACGGCCATTCCTACGGCGGCGTTGTGGCGCAGCAATACGCCTTGTCGCATCAGGAGCATGTGCTGACGCTCATCTTGTCCAACACCATGCACAGCGGGGAGATGTGGCAGCAGGGCTGCGATAATTTTTACAACGAGATTCGCAATCAATATCCGGAATCGTGGCACGATATTCAACAAACCGCAAGGTCGAATCGAACGTTGATGTTTCCGGAAGTGCCAAACGTCAACGTGCCAACCATGCCGCTGATTTATTTTTACGATATTTCCAACCTCAACAAGCTCAAAGCCGATTCGGTGCCGTGGAATGATGATGTCTATTATTCCATCGTCGGCAAGGATATGCTGTCGCTGCGACAGGAACTAAAAAGCCTGGATTTCCGTCCTCAGTTAAAAAATTTGACCATTCCAATGCTCATCCTCGCCGGGCGATTTGACCGCATGGCGCTGCCGCGTTATCAAATACAATATTCGGATTTTGCACCGCAGGCTGAAATTTTCATTTTTGAAAAAAGCGGCCATTTTCCATTTCTGGAAGAATCGCAGGAAAATATCCGCGTCATTGAAGAATTTCTGCTGCGCGGACAAGACGAGTAATTTTCTCGAGTCAGCCCTTCTCTCTCACTTCTTTATATTTTTCCCTGTCATCTTTTGGGAAAATTCGTAGATTATCAGCGTGATTCAAATTCTAATCTTGTGGAGAGTGCTATGCCAAAAAACGTTAAACCATCCCGACGTCAATTTTTAACTGCATCAACAGCCGCTACACTGGCGTTTCATTATGTACCCAGCCGACTCCTGGGCAAGGATGCGCCAAGCAATAAACTGAACATTGCCGCAATTGGAGTTGGCGGCATGGGAAATTCGAATCTCAAAAATTGCCAGGACGAAAACATCGTCGCGCTGTGCGATGTGGACAGTGCGCATGCGGCGCGCACGTTCAACGAGTATCCGGATGCCCGAGTTTACAAAGACTATCGCATTATGTTTGAAAAAGAAAAGGACATCGACGCGGTAGTTATTGCTACGCCGGATCACACGCATGCGGTGATCACCATGGCGGCTTTGCAGTTGGGCAAACATGTCTACTGCCAAAAACCGCTGACCCACACGGTGTACGAAGCGCGAAAGATTACCGAGGCGGCGAGATATTATAACGTGCAAACTCAAATGGGTAATCAGGGGCATTCATCGGAGCATATACGCTTGTTGAAGGAATGGCTGGCGGACGGCGCTATCGGCACGGTTCGAGAAGTACACGCCTGGACCGATCGTCCAGTGGGTGGCGATCCATGGTCGACCTTTGCCGTTAAAGGACAATCCGATGAGACGCCGCCGGCGCCGGAATCGCTCGACTGGGATTTGTGGCTCGGGCCGGTCAAGTACAGGCCGTATCACCCGGATTATCATCCCACAACATGGCGCGCCTGGCTGGATTTTGGCACCGGCGCCATGGGCGATATGGGATGTCATATTCTCGACCCCGCGTTTTATGCGCTCGATCTGGTGGCGCCGACGGTGGTTCAAGCCACATCCACACACTGGGAGCCGGAGGTGTCATCGCAAACTTTTCCGCGCGCCTCAATCGTTCGCATGGAGTTCCCGGAGCGCAACGGCCGCGCGCCGGTGAAAATGACCTGGTACGACGGCCGACTGATGCCGCCCATTCCGCCGGAATTTGAACCGGGACGTAGGCTGCCCGCCAGCGGCGCTTTTTTGATCGGCGATAAAGGCGTCATTCTGCACGGCTCGCACGGCGCTGGCGGTATGCGACTTGTCCCCGAAACCGCAATGAAAGCCTATACACCGCCGCCGAAAACCATTCCGCGAGTCAACACCACGCACGAGGGCGACTGGATTCGCGCCTGCAAAGATGGTAATCCGGCCAGTTCCACTTTTGATTACGGCGGCCCGTTGACGGAAATGGCGCTGCTCGGCATGATCGCCATTCGCGTCAAGGACCAACGACTCGAATGGGACGCGGACAACCTCAAGTTCACCAACAGCGATGCCGCAAATGAACTGCTGCACATTGATTATCGGGACGGTTGGACGTTGTAGTATGAACTTTCCAAATCCCGGGGCCTTTTAATCCCCGGGATTTTTTATTCAACGAACTTCACTCCACGTAAATCATTTTTTTCGTCATTCCGCCATCCAAAACCAAGTTTTGGCCGGTGATAAAGCCGGCATCGTCTGACACCAGAAACGCAACAATTCCGGCGATATCCTGCGGCAGCCCGACGCGGCCAACCGGGTGCTGCTGATGATCCGCCTCGCTCAATTCAAAGTTTATTCGGAAATCGGATTTTTTCCAACTGCTCACATCAATCCAGCCGGGGCTGATGCAGTTGACGCGAATCTCCGGCCCGAGACTGACGGCCAGCGCATGCGTCAGCGCGACGATGCCGCCTTTGGAGGCGGCGTAGGCTTCGGTGTGGGGCTCGGACTGCAAGGCGCGCGTTGATGCGATATTGACGATGCTGCCCCTCGTTTGGCGCAAAAACGGCACCGCATGTTTGGTGACGCGAAAAACACCGCCGAGATTTGTATCGATAATTCGCTGCCACGCACTCTCTTTCAAATCCTCAACAGGGCCCTGATACGGATCAGCAATACCGGCATTGTTGACCACGGCGTCCAGTTGGCCGAATCGTTCCATCGTGCGATGAAATGCGGCACCTATTTCAATCTCATCGCGAACATCTATTTCGATAAAAAGCAAAGAATGGCGATGATCCGCGTCGTCGCGCACCAATTCGTCGCCTGCCTCTGTGTCGATGTCAGTCGCCACAACATTCCAGCCCATGGATAAAAATCGAAACACGATCCCCTTGCCTATCCCCTGAGCGCCGCCGGTGATGAATACTGTTTTTGTCATATTGTCTATCCTGTTCGAAAGTAGAGCGTCGATTATTACATCAAACTTTTCGACTGCTGCGGATGATTCTTGGTATTATCGTTAATCGATAAAAAAATATAATCACAGTCGCGTTCACAATCAATGTTTCGACCACAGTTTTTAACTGCCGATGAACAGCACGCACAAATAGAGAATTCAATAAAACAAACGCCTTGATTTGTTTTGCATCTTTACCCGCTTGTTCTTATCTTTTTCGGCGCATCAAATCGATTTGAATCAGGCAAAATTAACAATCGATTTTTTCCGATGGACCTGTTTAATCGGTGTGCTCCATCTCACCTGAATTTAAAAAGTATGATCAAACTCGGCATCGACAATCTTCTTTCTGATTTTAATCTGTTAAAAATCCTGCACGGCAAACGGCTCGCTCTGCTCGGCCATCCGGCTTCTGTGACGAGCACGGGACAACATTCGCTTGACGCGCTATGTGAGATGCCGCACCTGAAAATCACCGCCGCCTTCGGCCCGCAGCACGGCATGCGCGGCGACAAACAGGACAACATGATCGAATCGGAACACTATACCGATCCCAAACACGGCATTCCGGTGTTCAGCCTGTACGGCGATGTGCGTTACCCGACGACAACCATGATGGATGAATTCGATATCCTGCTCGTGGATTTGCAGGATATTGGTACGCGAATTTATACGTTTGTGACGACCCTTGCTTACATGCTGGAGGCGTGCGCCGATCATCAGAAAAGTCTGTGGGTGCTGGATCGTCCCAATCCCGCCGGACGGCCCATTGAAGGCACCATTCTCGAACCGGGCTGGGAAAGTTTTGTCGGCGCCGCGCCGATAATGATGCGGCACGGCCTGACGCTTG
>CAYSNA010000034.1:3420-4978 GCA_964432185.1 uncultured Cytophagia bacterium | reverse complement strand
TTTCCCGGTGGTATGTAAATTTTAAAAAGCTGAATATCGATTTGACCATCGTTGCCATGTCCGACTATTCGCCAAACGCGGCTCCGGGGTACGGCTGGCCGTTGCACGAGTTGCCGTGGATCAATCCCAGTCCGAATGCCTCCAGTTTGAATATGGTGAGATGTTTTCCCGGCACGGTGTTGTTTGAGGGCACGACGTTATCCGAAGGCCGCGGCACAACGACGGCGCTGGAATGTGTCGGTGCCCCGGATATCAATTTTGAAAAAATCTTTTCCCGAATGCAGCACCTTTATTCGGAATGGCTGGAGGGCTGCCTCATCCGTCCCTGTTTTTTCGAGCCGACATTTCATAAACACGCCGGTCAGTTGTGTTCTGGATTGCACATTCACACAGATTTTTCCGGTTATCAATATGAAAATTTTAAACCATATCGAATCGCTGCGCTCATTTTGAAAAGTATTCGAATTGACTATCCGGATTATGAGCTCTGGCGCCGTTTTGCTTATGAATATGAAACCGACCGTCTTGCTATTGATCTGTTGAGCGGCGGCACTTTTCTCCGCGAGTGGGTTGATGACGCGTCACGTACACCGCACGATTTTCAATCGCGATTGCGCCGGGATGAAGAAGAATGGAATGACATCAGAGAACCGTTTCTATTATATTAATTGACAAGGAGCGAGGAATTTCAAATGAATTTAAAAGAACATAAATATGCTCAGTTTGCCCTGGTTCACGAAATGTTTGAGAGCGTGGAGGTGGTGCGGCATTTTGATGTGAATCGTACAAAGGCCTTGGCCGACGATTTGAAATCGATACAAAGATTTCTCCTCGCCGGCGAGGGCTCCAGCCGGCTGTTTCCGGCAAAAAATATGGTGCGGCAGGCGCTTAAAAGCACGTCGGATTTGTGTGTTGTCACCGAAGGATCGCACCAGGCGGCCGAATATGATTTGGCAAAATACGCCGTATTCTGCGCGTCAAATTCCGGTCGCACCAACGAGGTTGTTCAATTGGCCAGGAAATTATCCGCCATGAGACATTCGAATTTCTACGGTTTGACGGCCAATGAAAAATCACTGTTGCACGCGGAATGCACGGATACCTTTGTTCTGCACTGCGGCATCGAAAAAGCCGTGGCGGCGACAAAAAGTGTGGTTGAGCAGGCATTGTTTTATCACTCGCTGCTGTGGAATTTGAGCGGAGAGGATGGTTCGTCACAATTACCGCAACTCGCGGATGCCATTTATACGGCCTTGTCTTTAGCGATCGATCCTGAAATTATTGACAAAGCATCGCAGGCACCGAGCATTTATTTTGCCGGCTACAACGACGGCGTTGCTGAGGAGATCACCATTAAAACCAATGAAATCCCGCGCAAAAAATCCGATTTTCTCGAAGGCACCTACGCCGTGCACGGTATTGAAGAAGTGATGACACAAGACGAGATCGTTTTTATTATCGATCCCATAAACAGCGAAATTGGAAAATTCCAAAAGGTGCTGGTTGATGGTGTGGGCGTGCCGGTTATCGCCATTGCCGACCGCGACACGCCGTTGCC
>CAYSNA010000034.1:0-3320 GCA_964432185.1 uncultured Cytophagia bacterium | reverse complement strand
TTCATATAATTGGCGCGTTCGAACACTCCGGGTTCGGCAACGGATTTTTGGCTCATACTGCCTTTGAGAACGTCGAGTGATTCGTACTCTTTTTCCTCCAGCCAAATTTCCATACCGCGGAGAACAGTAGCCAAATAGTCCGGGCCGTTTTTCAACAACGCCGCGCACATCTGCGCCACATCCGCACCGGCGGCGATCATTTTGAGCGCATCCATAGCGGTGTGAACGCCGGTTGTGCCGGCCAGACTGGCCTTGACTTTACCGTGCAAAATTGCCAGCCAGCGCAGCGGCAAACGCAGATCGTTTGATGTGCTGAGCGTGACGCCGGGCACCACTTCGAGATTTTCCAGATCGAGATCCGGTTGATAGAAGCGGTTGAACAGCACCAGCGCATCGGCGCCGTCGTCATCCAGTTCTTTGGCCATCCGGGCCGTTGAGCTGAAGAACGGGCTCAACTTGACCGCAACCGGAATAGTGACATTCGACTTGACCGCGTTCAAAATAACGCGATATTGATTTTCAATCTGGCGACTTTCCTGCTCCATATCCGTGGCCAAAAAGTAGACGTTCAACTCGAGAGCATCGGCGCCGGCTTGTTCCATCTTTTTGGAGAAGTTGATCCAACCGCCGCTGGACACACCGTTCAAGCTCGCGATGATCGGAATATTTGTCGCCGCTTTTGCCTGGCGGATGTGCTCCAGGTATTCATCCGGACCCATATTGTATTCATCCTGTTCCGGAAAAAAGTTCAACGCTTCCGCAAAACTGTCGGTGCCGCGATCCAAAAAGTAGCTCAGCTCTTCCTGTTCAAAACTCAACTGTTCTTCAAACAGCGAGTACAAGACAATAGCTGACGCGCCGGCATCCTCAAGTTTTTTAATACCGTCTAAATTTTTAGACAAGGGGGAAGCAGACGGTACTAACGGGTTTTTAAGTTTCAAACCCATGTAATTCGTTGTCATATCCATAATGTGTATCCCCATTGTTAAATGGTTTGCAAACGTATGATTAATTTTATTCAAAAGCGGCGCCCTAAAAGACGCCGCTTTTTTTACATTTAATGATTACTCGTCGCTTCCGTAGCTCATACCGGCCAGTTGCTCGTACAACTTCCAGCGAGCGGTAATTTCGGCCTGACCCTGGTTGATCAACGCTTTCGATTGTTCCGGTTTGGCTTTGGCCAGCATCTTGAAGCGGGTTTCGCCATAGGCAAATTCCTCGAACGAGATGCTCGGGGCTTTCGAATCGAGCTTGAGCGGATTTTGACCCTGAGCCGACAGCAGCGGATTGTAGCGGAACAACGGATAGTGTCCGGAATCAACAGCCTTTTTCTGCTCATCCAGACCTTTGGCCATGTTGATACCGTGCGCGATACAGTGCGAGTAGGCAATGATGATACTTGGACCGTCGTAGGCATCGGCTTCGAGCATGGCGCGAACAACGCCGACGTCGCTGTAGCCCATGGCCACGCGCGCAACGTAAATGTTGCCGTAGGTCATAAAAATCATGCCCATGTCTTTTTTCGGCAGCGGCTTGCCACCGGCGGCAAATTTAGCCACAGCGCCAAGCGGCGTCGCTTTTGACATCTGTCCACCGGTATTCGAGTAAACCTCGGTATCCATCACCAAAACGTTGACGTTACGGCCGGATGCCAGAACGTGATCGAGACCACCGTAGCCGATGTCGTACGCCCAACCATCACCACCAAGCACCCAAACGCTCTTTTTCACCAGATAGTCGGCGATCGAGACCAGTTGCTTGGCATCAGCGGATTTATGACCCGCCAGTTTGGCTTTCAGCGCGACAACGCGTTCACGTTGATCATACAGGCCGGATTCATCAGATTGATCGGCTTCGAGGAGCCCGGTCACCAGATCATCACCAATATCCGAAGCCAGTTTCCTGACCAGTTCTTTGGCGAATTCATTGAATTTATCAAACGTCAAACGGTAGCCCATACCAAACTCGGCGTTGTCTTCGAACAACGAGTTGGACCAGGCCGGACCGCGACCGTTATTATCCTTTGTATAGGGGAAGGTCGGCAGGTTTCCACCGTAAATGGATGAACAACCGGTTGCATTGGCGATGATCATGCGGTCGCCAAACAACTGTGACAACAGTTTGACATACGGCGTTTCGCCACAACCGGCACAGGCGCCGGAATACTCAAACAGCGGTTTGAGCAACTGGGAGCCTTTAACCGTATGGACCTTGACCTCGCGGCGATCCATATCCGGAATCTGGTCGAGGAAGAATTTATAATTTTCGCGTTCTTGTTCACGGATCGGTGGTTGCGGCACCATGTTGATGGCTTTTTTGCCGACTTCCTTTTTGTTCTTGGCCGGGCAGGCTTCAACACAAAGGGAACAGCCGGTACAGTCTTCCGGCGCCACCTGAATGGTGTATTGCGAGCCTTCGGCAAAATCGCGGCCGCGAGCATCCGAGGATTTAAATGTCGCCGGTGCGCCTGCAAGCACTGCGCTGTCGTACACTTTGTGACGAATTGCCGCATGCGGACAGACCATTACACATTTACCACATTGGATACAGGTTTCGGGATCCCATTCCGGGATTTCGAGCGCGATATTACGTTTTTCATATTGAGTTGTTCCGGTTTCAAACGTACCGTCAACGGAAAACGCGCTGACCGGCAGCTTGTCGCCCTTGCGAACAGCAATAGTGCCGACAACATCCTTGACGAAATCCGGTGAATCATCCGGCACGATCGGCGGCATTTCAATGGCGCTGGTTACGTGATCCGGAACCTTGACTTCGAACAGATGTTCGAGCGTCTGATCCACAGCATTGTAGTTCATCTGAACGATGCGGTCGCCCTTTTTACCGTAGGTCTTTTTGATCGCATCTTTAATGAACTGGATCGCCTGATCTTTCGGCAGCACGCCGGAAATAGCAAAGAAACAGGTCTGCATGATCGTGTTGATGCGAACGCCCATACCGGTTTTTTTCGCTACATCATAAGCATCAATGACGTAAAATTTGATTTTCTTTTTAATGATTTCTTCCTGATAGACTTTGGGCAGATCGTTCCAGGCCTGGTCCGGCGTGGAAAACGTATTGAGCAGAAACGTTGCGCCCTTGACCGCTTTTTCAAGCATGTTAAATTTTTCCAGCAGGAATTGTTGGTGGCAGGCGATAAAATTCGCATGGCTGACCAGATACGTCGAGTGGATTTCACGCGGGCCAAAACGCAGGTGTGATACAGTAACGGCGCCGGCTTTTTTCGAATCGTATTCGAAAAATCCCTGAGCGTAAAAATCGGTTTCTTCACCAATAATCTTGATCGAGTTCTTGTTGGCGCC
>CAYSNA010000033.1:0-21542 GCA_964432185.1 uncultured Cytophagia bacterium | reverse complement strand
TCTGACAGGGTTCCAAATCCTGTCAGAGTTTCCAGCTCATGTGAAAATAATCTGTGCGCCGGCCGATTTTTCATAAAACGTGCAAACGTTGATGACGCCGTCCACCTGCTCGACAAAATCATCTTCAGTCAAATGGAACATATCAACGGTGGCTTTGCAGGCATAAATATCGGCGCCGGCATCGTGGATCATTTCAAGAAACTCGTCCACAGGCGGAATATCCAGCGCATCCATTTCCTTTTTCATCATGTACGTAGCAAAGGCGGACATGCCGGGGATGGCGCCGAGTAACGTAGGCATGGGCAGCGAATCGAGCGGCTTGGGCAGGTGCATCGCCGAGTTGCCGACGGTCGCCACTTTGAGTTTTTTATGGCGCTTTTTCATAATCGCATCCAGGCCAAAAAATGTGAAAAACAGCGTCGCTTCGATGCCTTCCATGCGCGCGCCGTTGGCCATGATTAAACCGGGATACACCCCTTCGAGCGATCCTTTTGAAATAACAATAGATACCTTTTTTATCTGTTCAGACATTTTGTCCTCCGATGCAATTAAACGCAGCCCTGCGGTTTACCGAGGCCCGATACTTTGGCGGCTTTTTTCGCCGGACCCTGCGGGAACCAGTCGTACAAATCTTTTGTGGCAATACCGCCAACTTTGTTCATGCGGCGGATAGTCGGGGCTTGCCCTTTTTCTTTAAAATCGTTGCGAATAAAATTAATGACTGTCCAATGACCCTCGGTCAGCTCGGCGATACCTTCTTCCACAGCCAACACTTTGGCGATCTCTTCGTTCCATTGATCCGGATTGGTCATGAAACCTTCATCATCAAAATCAACCTGTACTCCTGCAATTTCGCGTACTGGCATGGTGCACTCCTTTATGTTTGTCTAAATTATACTACTTTGAACTCGCGCAAAGCCGCCACGCCGCAAAGAAGAAATCCATGTATTATACTTTGCGACTCTACGTCTTGGCGCGGTATTATTTAACGGTTTACTTTTTTGTCGAATACTTTTCCAAATTCTCCGATACCTTTTTCAAAATCGCCAAGCCGGTACCGAGGCTGCGGCGGACTTCCGGGTCCATCATCTGCTTGAGCAGCGCCAGCGTGGACATCTTTTCCGGAATTTCTACATCAATATCGCGGTAAATCGCCACCGCATTTTGAATCGATGTCATCATCTCCGGCTGCGTGGCGGCTTTGACTGTATCAAGAATCGTGGTAATATTTTCGCCGAGGAGCCGCACATCCTCTTCGGAATAATGGGTGACGATATTGTCCAAAACGCCAAACGATGCCTTCACAAAGCTGAAATAACCTTTTTGTTCCAGAGCATCGAGTCGTTGCAGCACATCATCAAAAATATCCTTTGACAACGGCACCATATCCTTGATAAAATCCTGCGCGCCCTCAACCTGCTCAAAAAGCGCCGTCAAACTGCGAATGTTCCGCAGCATTTTTTTCACCAGGTGAATCAAATCTTCATAACCAAAATAAGGCGCGATTTCATCCAGCTCTTCCGCGGCGGTGTTGAACAGATCGGTCATAATTGGCGTTAAATCTTTCCACAGCTCTTCCATGTGACGCTGGCGTCGCTGCGTTTCCATCACCTGTTCGGTG
Organism: uncultured Cytophagia bacterium; assembly: GCA_964432185.1. Taxonomy (GTDB): domain Bacteria; phylum Zhuqueibacterota; class Zhuqueibacteria; order Residuimicrobiales; family Krinioviventaceae; genus Kriniovivens. Next base: position 19,921 of record CAYSNA010000033.1, on the reverse strand, counting down.
AGGAAATCGATTTTTTTATGGAGTAACTCTAAATCTTTATCCAAAGCGAGCCTCCTTTCCTAGCGCAGTTTTCCGGCCATGTTCATCTGCGCCTGAATGGGCAGCTCGGAGCCGCGCAGAAGGAGATTCCAATAAATCCAGCGGAACATCATTTTGCCCCAGTGGTTGGCTTTGGTTTCCTGTAGCAACGAAAAGGGACCGACGCCCGGCAGCGGGAATTTACCCGGCAGCGGTTCCACATCATAATTAAAATCGATGAGCAAGCCTTTACCAAATCCGGATTCGATAAAGCAGTTGGCGTGGCCGTCAAATTCTTCTAGCAGCGGCAATCCGTCAATGGCGCGTTGAATATTTTCCGTCAGAACATCCGCCTGAAAGTGCGCCACCGAACCGGCTTTGGAGCTCGGCAAGTCCGTGGCATCACCAATGACAAAAACATTGTCATAGGCTTTGGACTGCAACGTATTTTTATGCGTCGGCACATAATTCAATTCATCACCCATACCGGAGCGTTCGATCACCGAATCACCCATATTCGTCGGAATGGGGACCAGCAGATCGTAATCCACGTCCTTGCCGTCAAAGGAGGTAATTTTGTTATTGGCTGAATCAACCGAGGCGGTATTGAACTCGGTCACCAGATTGATATTTTTCTTGTCGAGAAAATCGCCCAAAATAGCGGCGGCTTTGGGTTTGGTAAATGCCCCGGGCAGCGGCGTGACAAATGTCAAATCCACTTTATCGCGAATGCCCTGTTCGGTAAACCACCAATCGGCGAGAAATAGAAATTCCAGCGGCGCCACCGGGCATTTAATCGGCATTTCAACGATGTTGAGGACGAGTTTGCCGCCCTCCCAATGTTTGAGGAATTTCTGCAAATTACAGGCGCCGGCCAGGGTGTAAAAATCGAAAATATTTTTATACCAGCCGTCTCCCATGAGGCCTTCGGTCTCTCCGGGCTGCGTGCGTGTACCTGTGGCAATGATCAGATAGTCGTACCCCAGCACCTGGTTATTGGCCAGTTTAACGCGATTTTGTTCGGGCTCAATGACGTCAATCGCAGACATGATGAGCTCGACACCCTGGGGGATAAAATCGCGTTTGGGTTTAATGACATCGTTTCTGGTATATATGTTAAAGGGGATAAAAAGTAATCCGGGTTGATAAATATGAGTTTCATCCTGGTCAACAATGGTAATCTGCCATTCATCATGCGGGAGGGTTTGGTGCAGTTTGTTGGCCATGATTGTGCCGGCTGTGCCGGCGCCGAGAATGAGTATTTTTTTCATGGCATCCTTTCATTATTCACATGCAGTTATGCTTTAATTTTAGATGTAGGTTGAGAATAAATGATTCAAAAAAACCGGATAAAAACAAAAAAAGTCCCAAATAGTTGTGTTTTTGTGAATCTTTTCCCAAAAAGAGTCATCAAAATCTTATAATTTGCCTTTCTTCTATACAATATATATATTCTGCATCTTTCAAAAATGAGACACATTTCGCAACTGAATACCCTTTCCCGAGAGCAGTATGAGCGCTAAAAAATCTCCCATTATTTTATTGATCTTAATTTTTCTCGCATCAATCATTCCGCTAATTCTATTTTTTCCTGACTTGAATGAAGAGCGCGATGATCCATGGGGTTTTGTGCCGAAACGTTTGCCGCACACAGATCACTCTGCTTTAATGACTGAGCCGTTTGAATCCGGGCAGGCGGTGACGAAAAAATGCCTGGAATGTCACGATGAATCGGCGCATCAGGTGATGCAAACGGCGCACTGGACGTGGGAGAGTCCGTCGGTAAAATTGCCGGGGCGGGAAAATCCGGTGGTGCTGGGCAAAAAAAATGCGCTGAATAATTTTTGTATCGGCATCCAGTCCAACTGGCCGGCGTGTACCTCGTGTCATGCGGGCTATGGCTGGTCGGATGCCTCGTTTGATTTTTCCGTACAGGAGAATGTCGACTGTTTGGTCTGTCATGATCGGTCCGGCAATTATGTCAAGACAAAAAGCGGTTTGCCGGAACCGGACACCGATCTGTTGGCGGCGGCTCAGAGTGTCGGCGAGCCGACGCGCGAAAATTGCGGCGGCTGTCACTTTAAGGGCGGCGGCGGCAATGCGGTTAAACATGGTGATCTGGATGGCAGTCTCTATTATCCTTCCGAGCGTATTGATGTCCATATGGGCAAGCATAATTTTTCCTGTACCGATTGCCACCAATCCCAACAGCATAGCATGAAAGGCCGCGCCATTTCCGTCAGTTTGGATGACGAGAACCAGGTCTATTGTACGGATTGCCACAATGCGAACGTGCATCAAGATGAGCGGTTGAATAATCACGTGGCGTCGGTGGCTTGCCAAACCTGCCATATTCCGACGGCCGCGGTGAAAGAAGCGACCAAAATGCACTGGGATTGGTCCGAGGCCGGACAGGATTTGCCGGAAGATCCACACGAATATCTTAAAATTAAAGGCCGTTTCATTTACGAGAAAAATATTACGCCGGAATATTTTTGGTTTGACGGTACCGCCCGACATTATGTGATGGGCGACAAAATCGATCCGACCACCGTGACGATGATCACCGAACCGCACGGTGACATCCAAAATCCGGATGCGAAAATTTGGCCGTTCAAAATTCACACGGCAAAACAGGTGTATGACACCGAGTACAACCATCTACTGCAGCCCAAAACCTATGGAGAGGGCGGATTCTGGACGGAATTCGATTGGGACCAGGCGCTGCGTCTCGGCTCGGAGGCCACGGGTTTGCCGTACAGCGGCCACTATGATTTCACCAACACGGCGATGTTCTGGCCGCTGACGCATATGGTGGCGCCAACAGAACACGCGTTGCAATGCGTCGATTGTCACACAAAGGAAGGCAAAGCGCGGATGAACTGGCAGGCGCTCGGGTATGATGGCGATCCAATGACAAGCGGCGGACGGAAAACGGGCACGCTGTAAGCTGTACGCTAAAAGCTTTAAGCCTACGGCATGTAGCTCTGGAAAAATAACAAGAGCGAGTAACCAGGACAAATTATCCTGAATCCGAGATTTCTTTTTAAGGAACCACAATGCGAATTACGATTTTTCTCATATTGATTTCTGCTCTGGCGCTGTCCAGCCAAACCATGCACCCCACATTCCCGTTGCTGGACGGCAACGGCGACAACGTGCTGAACACCGGTAATCCGATCTCAACAATGAATACCTGCGGCGGCTGCCACAATACGGATTTCATTTCGACGCACAGTTTTCACAGCGCTGTTGGTTTGAACGATGTGACCGAATCCGGCAAAACATCCAGTGGACGTGCGTGGGATATCAGTCCGGGTTTGTATGGCCGATGGAATCCCATGGTGTATCGCACGCTGTCTCCGGAGGGTGATGAGCGCATTGACATGACCACGGATGACTGGGTACGGATATTCGGTGCTCGCCATGTGGGCGGCGGTCCGGCAGAAAAAAATCGTGGCGACGATGCCGTCGAGATGAACTGTTTCCTCTGTCACTTCGATCAGCCCAACAACGAGGCTCGATTATCCGCCTTGGCCGACGGAAATTTTGCCTGGGCCAACACGGCGACGTTGGATGGCAGCGGTATTATCGAACACGCTGGCGACATCTTTCGCTACAAAAGCACGGCGTTCAATTCGAATGGTGAGGTTAGAAATCAGTTTCTCACGCCGCAGGATCCGACGAATGATAACTGCGGTTTTTGCCACGGTCTGGTGCATGCGGATCGGAATCGACCCCTCATTACGTCAACCTGCGAACCGAGCTATTGGATGACCGAAACCACCGGTCAAATCATTTCGCCGCAGCGGATGTCCGACAGCGGCCTTAACCTGGCTCGAAAAAGCGAATTGTCGCGCTCCTGGGATATTCACGCCGAGCGCGTCGTTAATTGCGTGGATTGCCATTTTTCCATCAATAACCCCATTTTTTATAAAGAATCCGACGAGTCGCGGCCATCGCATTTAATCTTTTCGCCTCGACGGCAGGCGTTTGTAGAATATCTCTATCAGCCGATCCACGAGTTCGCCCGCGGCGCAAGCTCCTACGAAGATCTCGCTCCTGAGCTCAAGGGTACCATGCGTCGATGCGAATCGTGCCATGATACCGAAAAAACGCATGGTTGGCTGCCGTACAACTCGCGCCACATGCAGGCGATGACCTGTGAGTCGTGTCACATTCCTCAACTTTATGCTCCGGCGCGCCGCGTTATGGACTGGACGATGGTTACTCCGGCCGGCGAACCACGTATGGAGTGCCGCGGCTTTGACGGCGAACCCAAGGATGTCAAAACGTTGATTGAAGGCTATGAGCCAGTGCTGCTGCCCCGCCAGGAATTGGACGGCTCTCTTCGCCTCGCTCCCTATAATATGGTGACGTTTTGGTACTGGACAACCGGTCAACCTGAGCGCCCTGTGCGTCTGCACGATTTGCAGCAGGCTATCACCCCGGGCGGAGCCTATCACCCTGATATTTTGCAGGCTTTTGATGCGGACGCCAACGGCGATCTCTCCAAAGAAGAGCTCGTCCTCAATACTGAAGCAAAAATAAATCTGATCAAATCCCGCCTCGAAGCACTCGGTTTGTCGAATCTTAAAATCAGCAGCGAAATTCAACCCTATGCCATTCATCATAATGTGGCGCGTGGCGAATGGGTGACGCGCGATTGCGAATCCTGTCATCATGGCAATTCGAAATTGACGAAAACTTTTTTACTGGCGGAGCATGTGCCGCTGGCCGAGACGCCGCGCCTTGTGGGTGATTCGAATGTTTTCCCATCCGGCCGTATCCTGAAAAAGGACGGGCGTTTGTATTACAAAGAAAACGTGCACCGAGCCGGCTTTTATATCCTTGGGCACAACAGCGTACTCGCGGTGCAGATCATTGGCGCCGCTTCCGTGCTGCTCGTTTTGCTTGGCATCGCTATGCATGGGGCGCTTCGTATCATCTCGGCGAAAAAACGCCGCGCGGAACTCGGACCGAAAAAGACGGTGTATATGTATGCGATGTACGAGCGATTTTGGCACTGGATGCAAGCCACCGCGATTGTTGGTCTTATTTTTACCGGCTTGATTATTCATGCTCCCGACATTTTTGGCCTCATCAGCTTTGCCGCGGCGGTGTACGTGCATAATGTTTTGGCCTTTATCCTGCTGGTGAATGCTTTTCTCGCGGTGTTTTATCATTTTGCCAGCGGCGCGATTCGCCGCTATCTGCCGGAGCCCAAAGGCTTTTTTAGCCAGGCTGTCGAGCAGGCAAGCTATTACCTTAAAGGAATTTTTCGCGGCGAAAACCATCCCTTTGAAAAGAAACCGGATGCGCGGTTAAATCCGTTGCAGAAAATCACCTATCTGATCATTTTAAATATTTTGTTGCCGCTGCAAATTGTCACCGGCGTGTTGATGTGGGGCGCTCAACATTTCCCCGAGTTTCTGCAAGAGATTGGCGGCCTCGGACTGCTGGTGCCCATGCACTCGCTCGTCGCCTGGTTTTTTGCCGCCTTTTTGATTATGCACATTTATTTGACCACAACCGGTTACACCCCAATGGCGGCCATCAAAGCAATGATCGTCGGTTGGGAGGATATTGAAGATCACAAGGAGAATTGACATGTTTTCAAAAACAGCAAAACCATATATGAATCCCTATCTGGCCGGAGTGCTGCTTGGACTTGTGCTGTTTGCCTCGTTTTATATCACGGGCAACGGCCTCGGCGCATCCGGCGGATTGAACCGCATCATTGTAGCGGTGGAAGATTTGGTGACGCCTGATCATATTGATCGCACCCCATATCTGCTCAAAATGGCCGGCGGCGATTTGAACCCGCTCGATCATTGGCTGGTATTCATGACCATTGGCGCGCTGCTGGGCGGATTTCTCTCCGGCGCCCTGCATGGCCGCCTGAAAGTCGAAACCAATAAAGGCCCGAATATTTCCGTTCGCTCCCGCTGGATTCTGGCGTTTGTCGGCGGCGCGATTATGGGGTACGGCGCTCGATTCGCGCGCGGCTGTACCTCCGGGCAGGCGCTCTCCGGTGGCGCGGTTTTATCAGCCGGAAGTTGGGCGTTTATGTTTGCCGTTTTTGGCGGCGGCTATGCCCTGGCTTATTTCGTGCGCAAGGCATGGAATTAGCCAGAGTCAGAACGTCCAGTAATTGTAATTTGTCATTTGTAATTCGAAATTTATTTAAGGATTCATCATGGCTCCTTTCCCCATAGAAACACTGTTCGGCAAATTTGGCGCTTATGCCATTTATCTCATCATCGGCATTGGCTTTGGCGCGGTGCTGGAGATGGCCGGTTTTGCCAACTCGCCCAAACTGGCGGCGCAATTTTATTTCAAAGACATGACTGTTCTCAAAGTCATGTTCACCGCCATCATCACCGCGATGGTGCTCATTTTTCTCGCGTCAGGACTCGGTCTGCTCGATTATGATGCCGTCTGGGTCAATCCAACTTATCTTTGGCCCGGCATCGTTGGCGGTCTCATTATGGGCGTCGGATTTATCATCGGCGGATTCTGTCCCGGCACCTCCATCGTCGCGCTGGCGGTCCTCAAAATTGATGGGCTCTTTTTCGCCCTCGGCGCCATGTTCGGCATTTTTCTTTTTGGCGAAACGGTTGATCACTTTGCCGAGTTCTGGAATTCGTCATTTTACGGCCGCCTGACCATTCAGGACTGGCTTGGCATCCCGGCCGGTTATGTTGTTGTGGGTGTGGTGCTCATGGCGTTGTTTATGTTTTGGGGCGGCGAACACCTGGAACGGATTTTCGGCAAGCGCGACCTGTCCAAAGATCCGAAAGGCCGGTATATCGGCGCGCTTGTTTTTGTTGCGGTAGCTGTGCTCGTCTTTTTGATCGGCCAGCCGACTATTGACGATAAATGGAATCGTATCGCTGATGACCACCAGCCAAGGCTAAATAACCGCGAGGTGCAAATCCATCCCGGTGAACTGCTAAAACTCATACATGATGATACACATAATTTGGTGATGATCGATATTCGCGAGGAAGCGGATTTTAATCTTTTTCATATTCAGGATGCCCGTCGAATGGACATGGCTGATCTGCATATGACGGCGCTGGAGCTTCAGACCCTGCCGACGAACACGGTGATCGTGGTGATGTGCAATAACGAAGTCCGCTCAACGCAGGCGTGGAAATATTTTGTCGCCGAAAAAACGCCGAACGTTTATATTTTGGAAGGCGGCGTGAACTATTGGCTGGATATTTTTGAACAGGGCGATTATGCCGCCGCGCCCAACGGACAAGGCGAGGAACTTTCGCACGACTTTGATGCGGCGCTCGGTTCCAATCAGCAAGCGGCCGAGCCGGACGAACACGCGCTGGAGCACGTCGAGTTTACGCCAAAGGTTAAATTGAGCAAGAAAGTCAAGCGGCAGGGTGGATGCGGATAAAGGTCGTTAAAGTGTAAATAGAAAAAGCGGCGAGCCTGGGCTCGCCGCTTTTTTTGTGGTAATTTTGTTTAATTTTTCCCGCTGCGGCCATTGCCTCTGCCCGTAGCACCGTCACTGTTTCGGCCGCCGAGTTGCGCGCCGCGTCCCAAACAATCTTCCGGACGTTCCCAGTCGGGATCCTGCCCATTCGGCACGCCGTCACCGTCGTCATCCGGGGCGTTGTCATTAAAGCCGTCGCCGTCTTCATCGACAAATCCGTGCACGCCGCGACCATTGGCTTTGCCAAAACGTTTGCCGGCATCAGCGCGTTCAAAATCGTCATCCCGTCCGTTCGGGATGCCGTCGCCATCCGAATCCGGAGCGTTGTCGTTAAAACCGTCGCCGTCTTCATCGACAAATCCCTTGACGCCCTGATTCATGTGTCCTTTGACGTTTTTGCTGCCCTGGCCAAATTGAGAACCGTCCTGCGGTTTTTCGTAATCCGGATCCTGACCATTCGGAACACCGTCGCCATCGGCATCCGGGGCGTTGTCATTCAGGCCGTCGCCATTTTCATCAACAAAACCTTTGTCCGCTTTTTTGCCGGTTTGCTCGCCAATCGCCTGGTAATCCGGATCCTGACCATTCGGGATACCGTCATTGTCATGATCCGGCGCATTGTCATTGTACCCGTCGCCGTTTTCATCCACAAAACCGGCGCCATGTTGACTGGATTGTGCAAATGTGTTGTTCGACATAAAAACTGTTAAAGCCAGCACGAGTGCCGCCATTGCGAAAAATGATGCGAAGCGTTTCATGATAAATCTCCTTTTTTGTTATTATGTTTTTGTTAGCTTCGCTTGGGTCTTATTCAATTGCTGTGCCACCTTTGGAGATTTTAAAATGACGGCTTTTAAAGGCTTGAAAAACAGGGGTTAGAAGGGAATTGTTAAAAGAGGTTGAAAAAGAAAATTATGATGTTTTCCGACCGTCTGGTCGAACCGGACGACGATCTGGTCGAAATAAATTATTCCCCGCTATTGAATTCTGATGAAAAATCGATTTTTCCCCAAACCTGGACAAGCCAGAACAAAAAAACTCATGGGACACGGATTTGAACGGATTTGGTTCAATTTTTCATTGCCAACAAACAATGATATACAATCCGTTTTTATCGGTTGTATCTGTGCACATCCGTGTTCACTATTTTTCTGTCGCAACTTTTGCCAAATTTGGTTACAAGTTTAGATGTCTCTATCCGGTGAAGTATATATTGACTGTAAATGTTCTTTTTCAGCAAAACTTTACCACGAATTTTGACGAATGTGCACGAATTAAAAATTTAAAATCTCTAATTCGTGTAAATTCGTGCATAATTGGTGAAATTCGTGTTTAAAATGAACTCAAAATAATTTTAAAAAAATCAAGGTGTAGTCCACCGAATACATACGTTTAAATATAAGCACCTGAATATAAAGCTGAAATTTAGCTTTGCAATAAAGATAAGACATGGTGCTCCAAATTCACATGTACTGATTTTATCTCATGTGCATTAACATCCGCAACGATTCGGCCGGATTTTAGGACGACATATCGATCACACATTTTCTCAATCACCTCCAGCACATGCGTCGACAGCACCACGGTGCCGCCATTCTTGACATATTCGATCAACAAATTTTTGATGTAAAAAGCGCTCTCAACGTCGATGCCGTTTAGCGCCTCATCCAGAAAAACGATTTTGGGCGAATGGATCAGCGCCGCGGCGATGGCGAGTTTCTTGCGCATGCCTTGTGAAAGCTGCACCGTGAGTTTATCTTTTTCCTCCGACAGCCGAACGGCCGCCAGCAGCTCATCACATTTTTCCCCAACGATATTTCGATCCATCCCGTTGAGGCGCGCGACAAAAAAGAGGAACTCTCTGGCCGTTAAAAAGTCGTAAAAAAACGGCGACTCGTGGACGTAACCGATGTGCTTTTTGTAATGATAATTTTTTTCGTAAATATCCTTTTCATTAAAAAATACATGCCCGGCTTTGGGCTGAAATTGACCTGAAATGGTCAGCAGCAATGTGGTTTTTCCGGCGCCGTTTGGGCCGATGAGCCCAATGAATGCGCCGGGCTCAATATCGAGGGACACATCCTGAATAATCAATTTTTTATCATAGGCGGCGATGCAATTTTTTACAGACAACAGTGTGGACATAGTGTGCTCCCTCAAAAAACTCGATACAGTTTTCTGGTTGTGATTGTTAAAAAAGACAGGCCGACCATCGCGATAAAAATCGGGTACCAGTACGCGAACAAGACAGCCATCAGCTCCAGGTACGAGAGGCCCCAATAGAGAAAATGTTTTTGTGCTGCATTTAGATTCGGGTACGAGGCAAACGTAAAATTCATCGAGGCGATCAAAAAGCCGGCGCTCAAGCTGAAGGATTTCAAACCAAAAAATAAAGCCTGCCGCAAACCGGTTTCAGTTGTGAGCGCGAGGATAAAAAAGACGCTGTTGATGAGCAACATCCACAGCAGCGCGGGCAGGAGGGTGGAGAGATACAGACTGAGGCGGCGGATCGGCAGCGCAAAGAGTATCTGCGTCGATTCCAGTTGTGCGGCTAGCAGATGTTGTGAGCGATAGGCGAAAATAATCGCGTACAAAATGACGCTTGTCATCAGGATGGCGAGAAAGTCCTCCAGCCGCTGATTGTTCCTCGAAAATAGATAGCCGCACAGCACAAATGCGCTGGTCAGGATCAAAACAAACCGGCTTTTTCCCCGTGTTATTCTCAGCAAGTTTTTAACAAGAATGGGTGACAGACGATACATCTGAAAATGCCATCTTGACGTTCGCTGCTGAAAATACCGATGTGGCTCTGGAACCCGATAAACACGATTCTGCCGCTGCCATCTTGCAAAGATGATCAGATAAAGCCATATCGACAGGATGTCGATAAAAAAAACAAGCAGGACAATCAGCCAAAAAGAGCAGCCGGAGAGCGCCGAATGCACCAGAATCGCCCATAGTGTAAAAATGAGATAAAGCGAGAACGTCGCAAAGACAATTAACGGATTGAGCGTAGACAGCGGATTGTATTTGCGTGAAGACGTTGCGAAATGCGCGGCGGAACTCCATATAATGAGTGTGACATAGAGCAGCAGAATAAAAATCCCGACTCGTACAATATGCGGCAGCGGGGCGACATTAGCCAAGGCGAATAACAGAAACACGGTCATACCGGGCAGCCAGCCGGTGGACAAAATGTCTTTGGCAAGAAAATGAAGGGCTATTTGTGAGTGACTGAGCGGCTGACTGTTGAGAAAAAAGAATTCCTGCAGGCGCTCGGGTTTTGGCCTGAGTTGCTGGATATACCAAAAGATGCCGCCGATAACGACCGCGAGAAAAAGCTCTTTGATGAATAATTCAAAAAACAGGGTATTGCCGGGTGTCCTGTGCAGAAACGGCGGAAGCCCGCCCATTGCCAATCCGACAAGAAGAAAAAACGCCACGGCCAGCTCTCGCCACCAGACGAAGACAAAATTTTTGTTAAACGGATGAAACTGATGTAGTAGCATAGCGGTCCACATTTGTAAAAACCATCTATACCGGATTCCTGCATTTTTGTTTCAGAAGAAGGAAGGGATTGATACGTTATCGAATCAACAGGATTTTTTTAGAGTCTGATTTTCCATCCACAGAGAGACGGGCCACGTAGACACCGCTTGGACAGGCGCGATGAAATTTTGACAGGCCATCCCAAACCATGGAATGATAGCCGCTATTTTTTTCTCCCGAGAACAGGTTTCGAGCCAGACGGCCGCGGGAATCAAAAATATCCACGCGGATGTTGGCCTCTTCCGGCAGAAAAAATAACAAACGGGTTTGCGCATTAAACGGATTGGGAGAATTGGGGTACAGTTTAAGGCCCTGCGGATTGGCGCTGCCGTTGTGAATATCGACATGGGAATCAATTTTGCTTTCCACAGCGCCCATGTCCGGCGCTGCGCCGAAAAAATTATCGTTAAAATTGGGCAAAAGAATGCCGGCATCGTGCCCTGGCGTGCCAGGCCGTAAAGCATAGTCCTCATATGAACAAAAAATGATGTCATCGTTTGACGACAAGTGCAGACCGTTTTGCTCATAAATCACATCCGGGCATGTCTCCTTAATCCGGCCAGTATATAGATCAAAATCAAAATCATTGCGGCCGCAATTCACCTCATTTTCCGGATTGTCACGGATGGTGTAACTGTCCAGGTTGTAATTGGTCAAAATGTTATTGCGCGAGACGGCGTTATACAACGATTTGCCCTCGGCGATAAAGGCGCCTTCACAACCGAGCGGCAGTTTGCCCGCCACCGGCGCGAGCGGTTGCAGTAGTGTGTTGTGATAAATGTATGTGCGGCCGTCGCCGTACCACAAACCGTTGTCCCATGTTCCGCCGCATTTGATGAACTCGCCGCGGCCATACGCGTCCGAATCGTCGATGTGGCCAAACTTGCGCGTGCGTTTGACCAGGTTGCGCCAAATATAGAGTGGCCCGACCGAGGTGACGATCGCGCCGATGGGATGATACACCTGATCAATCTCGTTATCCCAGATACGCACATTTTCGTTGGCGCCTTCGGCTTCGATGGCGTCATCCCAGCAGCGTTCGAAATAATTGCCGTAAATATCCGAGTCCTTGTTGGGAAATCCGGCGTGGCTGATATTGCTGCCGGCGCCGAGGATGTCGCAAAAATAGTGATTGTCATCCGTGTAAAATTGATTGTAGCGGATGACATGATTGCCCCTGGTATCATACAGCACAATGCCGTACGGGCCTTGCGGATGATAGGGATCGCCATCGGGATTAGGGCGCGGCTCGCCCCAACTGTTGGCATGCGAGCGCGGATGGTGAATTTTGTTGTTTTGGATGATCAGCCGTTCGATGTGATCCGCTCGGTACGGCGCACTGATGGCGGCCTGTAAATTGATGCCGTAACCCGTCGAGTCGGCATTGCCCCACCCGCTGAGGTCGCACTGTTCTATGACAATGTCGTGGCAATTATCCGATAGCCGGATGACATGCCGTGCCGCCCCTTTTAAAGTCAATCCTCGAATGATGATATGATGCGTGCCTTCAGGCAAAAAAATGCAAAAATCCTGTTGATTTTGCACATCGATCGTTGGCGGCGTATGTTGAAACGAATATAACACATAGCCGTCAGCCTCGCCGGATTCGTCGATGTTCAGCGTCTCATGACTATTCTCAACATTGACAAATTTTCGGATGGGGAATTCTTCGTCCCAGGTACTGGCGGTCGTTGTGACTGTGGTACGCTCTTTATCCTGCAGCCATAATTGAATCTCATAGGTCGTACCCGGTTGCAGGTTGACGATGCTGCCGCGATATTCTTTGTCACGGCCGTCGATCTGCCGATCATCGAACCATAAATTTTGCGCCGCCCGCCATTCGGAAAAGCCGGCCTGTCGATAATTGACGCGGCACGCCACGTCTGCGCCGCCGGTATTGGGATTCCAGTAGATGCCGAGACAATGAAACGTCGGCACCACGCGCAGCGATTGCGCCACCAGCGGACAGGCGAACAAAAGGATTAAAAGCAGGGATTTCAATACGACTCCGATTCAAGCGTTCTGAACATGATACGACAGTGCTGAACAATCGCGTGTTATAATTTAATAAATCCCGGCCGAACAACAACAAAAAGCTTAAAAAATCCTTTCGGGAATATTCGACAAATGTTTCCTGTTTTTTGGTTTCACATGTAATGAATTAGATTTTTATTCGACAAATATTTTGAATAACTAAATTAAAGGAGTCAAAAATGAAGAACAAAATAGTGAACACAGCCATCGCCTTGGTGCTTGCTTTTAGCATTGCCGGTTTTAGCGCGGAATGGGAATTGGATAAATCTCACAGTGAAGTCGGTTTTACGGTCAAACATATGGTTATTGCTACCGTGAATGGCGTATTCGGCGAGTTTGAGGGAACGGTGAATTTTGATCCGGAGAACTTGTCAGCATCAAAAATTGAAGGTACGGCTAACGTTGCCAGTATTGACACGAAAAATGAAAGACGGGATCAGCACCTTCGCAGCGACGATTTTTTCAACGCGGAGCAATATCCGAATATCACCTTTGTCTCCAGTGAGATCAAAAAGAGCGATGATGGATTTGTCGCCGTTGGCGATTTGACCATCCGTGACGTCACCAAGACGATCGAGATTCCGTTTACGCTTGCCGGTCCGATTCAGGATCCGTGGGGTGGTACGCGCGTCGCTATTGACGGCAGCGCCACGATCAACCGACTGGATTTCAACGTCAAATGGAACAAGGCCATGGACAACGGCGGCTGGGTTGTCAGCGAAGATGTTGTGCTGAACCTGCACGCCGAGTTGATCAAAAAATAAATTGGTGTGAATCTTTTAAAAGCCCGGTGAATTTTATCATCGGGCTTTTTTTTGTTGAACTGGCGCTTTAGTCGATGTTGTACTCGTCCATCAGCCGCCTGAGATGCCGCGGCGTGATATCCAGCAATCGCGCCGCTTGGGCCGCCACGCCCTGTGCCGCGTGCAGCGCCTGTTGAACGGCGCCCTTTTTCGCTTCGGTTTCAATGTGTTTTAATGATTTTTGCTCCACAAGCTGCACCGACGGGGGTGTGTCTGCCTTGATCGTTTCGAAAGTAAAATCAGTCGGCAGCATCTCGTTGTCGTCCACTCCAAAAATCAGCGCTTCCTCGATGGCGTTTTTTAACTCGCGAATATTTCCAGACCAGGCATACGATTTCAGTTTGTCGATGGTTGCTTTTGGCAAATGCTTGTGAATGTCAAGACTTTTGGAGTGAATGGATAAAAAATAGCGCGCCAGCGCTTCAATGTCGTCCGGGCGATCCCGCAATGGCGGAATGTTAATGTTGACGACATTGAGCCGGTGATACAAATCCTGCCGGAACTCGCCCGCCTTTACTTTTTCCAGCAAATTCACATTCGTCGCCACAATAAATCGGGCATCCGTTTGAATGGTTGTGTTGCTGCCGATGCGCTGAAAACTTTTTTCTTCCAACAGTCGCAGCAGTTTTTGTTGAATGGGCGGGGAAATATTTTCAATCTCGTCCAGAAAAATGGTGCCGGCGTCGGCGGCTTCGATTTTACCTTTGCGGTCATTCACTGCGCCGGTGAATGCGCCTGTGGTATGGCCGAAAAGTTCCGAGCCGGCCAGTTCGTTGGACAGCGTGCCCAAATCAATGGCGAAAAATGGCACGCGGCCGCTTTCGCTGTGGATGGCTCGCGCCACCAGTTCTTTTCCCGTGCCGGTCTCGCCGGTGATGAGCACGGTTGAATCAAAGCCGGCAATTTTTTTGATCCGATCAAAGACGTCCCGCATTTTTTTCGACACTGCGATCATGCCGTGAAAACCGTCAAATGTGTGAATATCCGCCAGATCTTTTTTTAGTCGTGCATTTTCGCGCTGCAAGCGAATGCGTTCCATCGCCCGATTGATCACCAGCAACAGCACATCGCGGCGAATGGGTTTTTCGAGATAATCAAACGCACCGTAGGTGAGGATGGCGGCGATCTTGGTCGAATCCCGCCGTGAACCACTTATGACAATGACCTCGCGTTCCGGTTGTTCCTTACGGATGCGCTGCAAAAATGTCAAACCTTCGTCGCTCTCGTTGCGGTCGAATTTTAAGTCGAGCAAAATCAGATCCGGCGCAAAGGTCTCGATCTCTTTCTCGCCATCCGCCAGGGTGGCGCTTGCGCGCACCTCAAAATGTTCCGCGTTCAATATATCACGATAAAATGAACGATTATACTCTTCATCTTCAATAATGAGGATTTTTGCCATTATTGTCGTTCCAATGGTTTGTGGGCCGGCAGTTTCAGATAGAACGTCGTGCCCTCGTGTTCGGTACTGTCAACGGTGAGTGAGCCGCCGTGATTTCGCGCAATCTCGGCCGAGCTTGATAATCCGATGCCCATACCATCTTTTTTAGTGCTGTAAAAGAATTGAAATATATTCGGTAAATGGTCTTTCGCAATGCCTGTACCGTTGTCATGCACATAAATCACGATGAATCGTTTTTGCGCCTCGGCTGAAACGTTCAGTTCGCCGCCGTCCGGCATGGCTTGAATGGCGTTGAGAAATAAATTGTAAAAGACATCGGCGAGTTGTTCGGGATCAACCCAGACGTGCAGCGTGCCGTCGATTTTTGTGCTGATTTTAATGGTGCGCGGCACAAGCAAGCGAGATAGCGCCGTTTCAACCAAAACCGAGATTGGATATTTCTCTCTATATGGCTTGTCCGGAATTGCATTTCGCAGTTGTTTCAAATCCTGCCGCACCAGGTTGATGTGTTTTTCGATATTCTGCACGGCGTCTTTAACGGGCATCGACGTGTCGCATTTGGACAATTCCGTGTGCAGAATTTGAAAATAGTGATCCAGCGGATTGAGCAGATTGCTCATGTTGTGCGTCATGCGGCCGGTTCCTTTGCCGAGGACCGCCAGCTTTTCCTGTTCGGCGAGTTGTTTGCGTTTGCTCTCCAAGTCCAGCAACAGCACATGCAGCGAGCGAGCCAGGTCGCCAATTTCGTCATCGCGCAAACGCGCCGATAAAAATTCCGTTTTGGCGCCGCGGGTTATCTGTTTTGCCTCTTTGGTCAAATCTTCGACCGGCCGAACGATGATGCGCGCCACGATCAGCACAAACAGGATCGTCAGAACGCCGAGAGAGGTGAACAACATCAATACAAGACCGGCGGGGAGTGTCATGCCGGGTCCGAGATAATAGCCGGCGCGCACAATGTATCTTTTCAGGTTTACGGTTATGCGGATGGAAACATCATACACGGTTCCAACATTCGTCTGAATATCCCGGACCACCATTCGACGTCCGGAATTGTCCAGATACGCCCAAATATCCTGATCGCTGGGCGACGAGGATCGAAAATTTTCCTCAGATTCTTCGGTTGAAAAATAAACAACATTATTCTCCTCCAAAATACGCAGATAGGCAATGCGGCCGGCTTCTCCGTACTGCCTGATCCGCCTATCCAGAACATCATCAAGACCGCCGGGATTGTTATTCTCGATCATGTCCTTACTGTCGGCCGCAAGAAATTCAGTCAGCATATCGAGCTTTGGCGCCAACTGACTTTTCAAACCACTTTTTTGCATCCAGTAAAGGTACAACACCATGGCGACAAAGAGTGTGGCGAAAAATGCAAAAAAGAGGTAATAGAGTTTTTGAGCAATTTTCATATCGGTTCCATTTTGATGCTTTATCTTAATAATATCTCGCCAAAGAAGCAAACGCCATTATAAATTTTTCAGCTGCGAGTCGGGGGAATCAAATATCGTCTATCGGTTGTTATTTTTTACAATTGGAGCGATCGTCACATATTTCTATCACATGCATCTGCGAAAGAGGGATTATGAAAAACAATCGTTGGTCGTTAGAAAACGCAACAGCCCTGATTACCGGTGGCACACGCGGCATTGGCCTGGCCATTGCCGATGAAATTCTCGCGCTGGGCGGCTCCGTTTTTGTCGTCGCGCGTGATCCCAAGTTGCTCGAAAAACGGCTGGAAGTCTGGCAGAACAAGGGCTACAAGGCGCACGGTCAGGCTGGTGATATCACAAATATCAATGATCGTCTGGAAATTTTTGAAGAAATTGAAGAACTGTGGGGCCGACTCGATTTATTGATCAACAATGTCGGCATGAATATCCGCAAAAAAGCCATCGATTATACGCGCGAAGAGTACGACGAAATCTTGTCCACAAATCTGCACTCGGCATTTGATTTGTGCCAGCGCGGTTATTCGTTGTTAAAGGATTCGCATCGCGCCGCGGTTGTCAATGTGTTGTCTGTGGCCGGATTTACGCATTTGCGCACCGGCGCGCCATACGCCATGAGCAAGGCCGCGCTCATGCAGTTGACAAAAAACCTGGCCGTCGAGTGGGCGCGCGACGACATTCGCGTCAACGCCGTTGCCCCCTGGTACACCAAAACCCCAATGGTTGAAAAACTCTTTCAGGATCGCAAGTACATGAAGGATATTCTGCGGCGCACGCCCATGGGGCGCGTGGCCGAGCCGGAGGAAGTGGCGTCTGTGGTGGCCTTCCTCTGCATGCCGGCGTCTTCCTACATCACCGGCCAGTGCATCACTGTTGACGGCGGATTTCTCGTGTACGGATTTTGAACCGTTCCGTGCGCCTAACAAAATCTTTTGACCTTTTTCATTGGACGGATCTGGTTTCGGTTTATAACAAAGCCAATTAGTCTTTGTGAATGCGCCCGAAAATTTTATATTAACAATTCACCACGCGCATCAGATATCGGGAATTGAGTGATCATGAAAAAAATGCTACGCAACAAAGAACTCAGTTGGCTGTCATTTAACCAGCGCCTGCTGCAGGAAGCGGATAAAAAAGAAGTGCCGTTGTTGGAGCGACTTCGCTTTCTCGGCATTTACTCCAACAACCTCGACGAGTTTTACCGCGTTCGCGTGGCTATTTTGCGCCGGCTGGCGCAGGTCAATAAACTCACTCTCGATACCGGCGATGAGCCGCAGGTTGTGCTGGAACAGATTGAAGCGATCATTAAACGAATGGCGGAACGGTTCACCAAAGTCAATCGCGGCGTGTTTGATGATATGGAAAAAGAGGGGATTTTTCTTGTTGATGAAAAACATCTCAATTTTCGCCAGGCCGATTTTATCAAGAGTTATTTCATCAACCGCATTCGTCCGCGCATTGTGCCGCTTTTGTTGAAAAAGAAATTGCAGCTCCCGGACTTGAATGATGACGCTTTTTATCTCGGCATTGTCATTTGGGCCAAGCCCGAGGGCCGCAACAAGTTTGTCATCATTGAGGTGCCGACGGACCGGTTGCCGCGTTTTATCCACCTGCCGTCGCCGCGCGGCAAACATCATCTCATTCGTCTTGAGGATGCCATTCGCGCGCATCTGGAAGATATTTTTTACATGTTTGAATACAGCGCCATCGAAGCGTTTGCCTTCAAATTAAGCCGCGACGCCGAACTGGATATCAATGATGACGTGGACATCAGTTACGTCAAGGCGGTTGAGGACAGTCTGAATCGACGCAAAG
Source organism: uncultured Cytophagia bacterium (assembly GCA_964432185.1). Classification (GTDB taxonomy): domain Bacteria; phylum Zhuqueibacterota; class Zhuqueibacteria; order Residuimicrobiales; family Krinioviventaceae; genus Kriniovivens. The sequence continues at coordinate 1,393 of CAYSNA010000033.1, read as the reverse complement.
GCGCCGTGCCGGTCCGGTTGGTGTTTGATTCGGTCATGCCGGAAGAGCTGTTGCGCATTCTCGAACAAAAATTAAAGATAAACAGCAGCGAATCCAAAATAGCCGGCGGGCGTTATCACAACTCTAAGGATTTTATTGATTTTCCCACGCTGAACAAGAAACATCTGCTCTACCAGGGGTGGTCTCCGGCGCCGCACAAAGATTTAAAACTCCGGGTATCCACGCTCGATGTCTTAAAAGAAAAAGATGTGCTGCTGCATTTTCCCTATCATTCTTTTAATCATGTGATTGATTTGCTGCGTGAGGCGGCGATTGATTCCAAAGTTCGAGATATTCGCATCACCATTTACCGCGTGGCGAAATTGTCGAATGTGATGAACGCGCTGATCAATGCGGCGCGCAACGGCAAAAAAGTGACCGTGGTTTTGGAACTGCGCGCCCGTTTTGATGAAAAGGCGAATATCGACTGGAGCGAACGACTGCACGCCGAGGGCATCAAAGTGATTCATGGCATTCCCGGCTATAAAGTCCATTCCAAGATGATCCTCATCCAGCGGATTGAGGACAAAACAAAATCCAGCTATGCCTGTATTGGCACCGGTAATTTTAATGAAGCAACAGCCACCGTATTTAGCGACCATCTCCTGTGCACCAGTCACAAAGAAATTGTTCAGGAAGTTCGGGAGGTTTTTGATTTTCTGGAGCGCAATTATCATATCAAACGTTACAAGCATCTTTTGGTGTCGCCATTTTATATGCGCAACCGAATTGTCCGGATGATCAACCAGGAGATTCGGCACGCGAAAAACGGCAAAAAATCATACATCTATCTCAAGGTCAATAATCTGGTTGACGGCGCCATCATACAAAAACTCTACGACGCCAAAAAGTGCGGCGTGGATGTCCGGCTGAATGTCCGCGGCATGTTTGCCGTTTATCCGACATTCGACAAAAAAGGCAACACGATTCCGTCCATCGGTTTGATTGATCGTTACCTGGAGCATTCGCGAATTTATATCTTTGGCAACGACGGGGATGAAAAAATCTTTATTTCGTCGGCTGATCTGATGACGCGAAACCTTGACCGCCGCGTCGAAGTGGCTGTGCCGATTTATGACGCGGAATTGCGCAAGGAAATTCGAACCATGTGGGATTATCAGTGGCGCGACACCAAATCCGCCAGAATCCTTGACAATGACCTGATGAACGAGATGCGCGGCGACCCTGACACCAAGCCGTTTCGCGCGCAACACGAATTTCATAAATTCATCAAAAGACAACATACGTAATCGATGCTAAAAATCTCGAACCGCTGATGTGGTTTTACTGCATCTCTTCTGAGAGTGATATAGATCAGCTTTTGATAATTCCGGAACGCACGATGCCGTACACC